>JANNTF010000673.1:0-6653 GCA_031403455.1 Alphaproteobacteria bacterium
GTAAAAGATTTCGTCCAACCGTCCTTTGCGCAACAGCTCGGGCGGCAGTTGCGAGACGTCATTCGCCGTGGCGACGACGTCTTCGGCTACGTCAACGCCTGTCCGCATATCGGCACGACGTTGGAGACCTTCCCCGACAAGTTCCTGACGCGCGACCAGCGGGAAATCCTGTGCACGACTCACGGCGCCCGATTTCGCATCGCCGACGGGTATTGCATATCCGGCCCATGCCAGGGCCTCAGCTTGATGCCGATCGACATCCGGTTGCGCGCCGGCGAGGTGGAGTTGGCGTGACGCCGATCGACGGTTTCAGTTGAAATCCGTCTGCGCCGACGACGATCAGCAATCCGGGGGCGAACGGCGATAGGTGAGCTGCGCGGGCAGCGCCGACACATCGAGCGTCTCACCGGCACGCAGATCGATGACTTGACGCTCGCCGCTCCTGATCAACAGCAAGTTCGCCATCACCGCGATCCGAACCGGGCTTTGCGACTCGCGATAACCGTCATCACGCTGCAGCGGAGCTCGGGGGATTCGACAAAGCACAATGCCTTTGGTGGTTTACCGATTGGTGGCGCGCGCGCTAGATCACGCACGACGCGGTCAAATTGACCGTTATTCATCGCGCCCAACGTTGAATAGACAAGACGCGGAAGGTGAGAAGCTCAAATTGCGTGACAATCTCCCCGCGTCGTAACCCTCGTCCGCAAGGCACTGCCCCCATGCTGAAACTCGCTGGCGCCCTGCTCCTGATCTACGCCGCTGCAGTTGCCTTTCTTGCGCTGTTCCAGCGCAGCTTCATCTATCACCCGCCCAGCGCGCCGCTCGATCAGCAGGTGCTCCAAACCGCGGGCTATGCGGCGCTGGATCGGCCGGCTGTCGGACCAGCGACGCTGTGGTTCGCGCCGCCAGCGGCCGAGGCGTCACGCGTCATCGTCTTTCTGCATGGCAACTCCGGCGACATCGCGCGCGCCATCGACAAAGTCTCGGGGCTACGTGCCGCCGGCCACGGCGTCTTGCTCGTCGAGTATCCGGGGTTCGCGCAAGTCCCGGGCCAGCCGACCCAATCGAGCATCCTCGCCCAGGCGACCGCGGCGCTGAGCGCGCTCGAGACGCGCGGCATCGGTGGCGATCGCACCGTTCTCTGGGGCGAGAGTCTCGGCACGGGCGTCGCAGTGCAGCTGGCCGCCGGGCGACGACTCGGCGGCCTCGTGCTGGAGGCGCCGTTCACGGCGGTCGCCGACCGCGCGCAGGAAATCTATTGGTGGATGCCGGCGCGCCGCCTCGTGCTCGACAAATTCGACAGCCTGGCGCGGATCCGCGAGGTCACCGCGCCGCTCCTCATCGCGCATGGGGAGCAAGACCGGGTGACGCCGCCGACACATGGCCGCCGCTTGCTCGCGGCCGCCAACGACCCCAAGCGCGGCGTCTTCCTTCCGCTGGGCGGGCATATCGATCTGATCGAACATGGCTTGATGGGCGAGATCCTGAAATTTCTCGCCACGTTGCCCGCGGTGCCCGCGCGATGATCGAGGATGGCGCGACCCACGCGATCCTGCGCCGCGCCATGCTGCCGATGGACGGCAACATCGCCGATCACGCCGACGGGATCATCGCCGCCGTTGCGCGCCTGCTGCCGCGCGCGGCATGGCCGTCGCTCACATGCGTCGATCTCACGGCGGGGTCGTGCATGCTGCCCCTCGCGTTCGCCGCTGCCGGCGTGCGTCGCGTCGTGATCAACGACATCGCGGCGCGCACGATCATCGCGGCGCGCGCCCTGTTCGAAGGCGGCCCGGTCGACCGCGACCTGCTCGACCGACTCCTCGATCGTCGCGGATCACGGCGCCGGCCGCATACGCCCAGCTTTCACTTCGCCAGCGACTACTTGACCGCCGAGATCTGCGCCGTGTTCGATCGGCTGTTCCATGCGGATGTCGCAGCGCCAGCCGCCACGACGCTGCGCTACCTCGCCTTGCGCCATGTCCTCGACTTCGCGGATGTCGACGATGGATTTCGGCTCCTCATGACACATGACCGCGCGCAGTTGCTTGCCGATGGCGAGACGAATTGGAAAGGCTTCGTGGCGCGGCTCGACGCCGGGCCTGAGCGGCTGGTGCGTCTGCTGACCGACATCGGCGCGGGTCAAGCGGCGATCGCGACGCGCGACATCACGATCCTCCATGGCGACATGCGCGACATCGCGCGTGCACTCGATTATCCGCTGCCGTGTCTCGTCGTGGTGAATCCGCCCACGAACGGAGTCGATGAATACGTCATCGATGATCAGGTCGTGCACAGCCTGATCGCCAACCGACTTGTTGCACTGACGCGAAGTCCGGAGACGCCGGCGCAATTCTGGCGCCATCGCGTGGACGCGGCGCTGGCCGCCTTGCCCAGCGGGGTGATGTTCGTGGTCTGGGGCGGCGACGGCGCAATGCCGGCCACCGCGTGCCACGCCGTGTGGGCCGAGTATGGCGACCCCCTCCACGTCAACGAAGTCAGGGCGCCGGGAGAGCGCGTCGCGATGTGGGGAATCTTCCGGCGACGCTGACGCGCCATTGTCCCGCGACCATGTGAGACAGGCATGTCCGACCACAGGAATTCACCGAGGAAGCTGGCCGGGTCCGGGTATAGTCACGCGCGCCCCCAACGGCGGCGGGCCTGAGACATCCGAGATGAACGCCCCCCAAACGTCCGGCGCCTATACGCCAGGCCAAGACCGAACACGAACACTCCTGTTCGCCGCGCTGGGCGTCGTGTTTGGCGATATCGGCACCTCGCCGCTCTACGCGATACGCGAGTGCTTCAACCCCGGTAGCGGTGCGGTCGAACTCACCGCGGCCAATGTCTACGGGATCCTGTCGTTGATCGTGTGGGCGCAGCTGGTGTTGATCACGATCAAGTACGTGACCTTCATCATGCGCGCGGACAATCAGGGACAAGGCGGGATCCTCGCGCTGATGGCGCTGGCGCTGCATGGGCAGGACCCGCGCCGCGTTTCGGCACGCGTCATGACTGCGCTTGCCGCCGTTGGCACGGCGCTGTTCTTCGGCGATGGCATGCTGACGCCGGCGATCTCCGTCCTCAGCGCGGTCGAAGGCCTGGAGCTCGTCGCGCCTTGGCTGCACCCGGCGATCGTCCCGCTCACCATCGCGATCATCATCGCGCTGTTTGCGGTGCAGAGCCGCGGCACGGAAATCGTCGGCCGGCTCTTCGGCCCGATCATGGCGGTCTGGTTCAGCGTCCTCGCCGTACTGGGAATTTGGAATCTCGGCGCCAATCCCGCCGTCCTGCAGGCGTTGAATCCCGTGCATGCGGTAACGCTTGTGCTCGCCCATCCCTGGCCCGCCTTTGTGACGCTCGGCGCCGTCTTCCTCGCCGTCACCGGCGCCGAGGCGCTCTACGCGGACATGGGTCATTTCGGCGCGCGGCCGATCAAGCTCGCCTGGCTCGCCTTCGTCTTCCCTGCCCTGACGCTGAATTATTTCGGCCAGGGCGCGTTGCTGCTCGCGGATCCGCTGGCGGTGCGCAGTCCCTTCTACCTGATGGCGCCCGGCTGGGCGCTGGTGCCGCTGATCCTGCTGTCGACGATGGCGACCGTCATCGCCTCGCAAGCAGTGATTTCCGGCGCCTTCTCGTTGGCGCGACAATGCGTCCAGCTCGGATTTCTGCCGAGGTTGGAAATTCGCCATACCTCGGAGCATGAGATCGGTCAGATCTACGTGCCGCGTGTGAACTGGATTCTGATGTTCGGAGTCATCGCGCTCGTCGTCGGCTTCAAGAGTTCGTCCGCCCTCGCTTCCGCCTACGGCATCGCAGTGGCCGGCACGATGCTGATCGACGGACTCCTGTTCTGGTACGTTGCGCGACGCGTGTGGGGCTGGGGCCTCGTTCCGACGACGGCGCTGGTGGCGTGCTTCGTGATCGTCGATGCCGCGTTCCTGGGCTCCAATCTTCTGAAGCTGCTCGACGGCGGATGGTTCCCGCTGCTCATCGGCGCGATCATCGTGGTCGTGATGGCGACGTGGCGCGACGGCCGCAAATTGCTGGCCACCCAGATCCACGAGGCGACCTTGCCCACGGAGAGCTTCATCACGCGGCTCAACGGCGGCGGCCCGCAACGAGTCACCGGCACCGCGATCTACCTCACCGGCAGCCGCGAAGGCGTCCCCTACGCGCTGCTGCACAATCTCAAGCACAACAAGATCCTGCACGCGCGTGTGGTCTTCCTGACCGTCCGCTTCCTCAATGTGCCGTTCATACCCCGCGCGGAGCGTACGGACGTGAAGGAGCTCGGCAAGGGCTTCTACCGGATCGAGTTCCGGTACGGCTTCAAGCAATCGCCCAATGTCCCGCGCGCGCTCAGCCGCGTGGTCGACGCCGGCGGCCGCTTCGACATGATGGACACGTCGTTCTTCCTCGGCCGCGAACGCCTGGTGCCCAAGGTGAAGCCGTTGATGTGGCGGTGGCGCGAGCGCTTGTTCATCGCCATGCAGCACAATCAGCTCTCCGCGACGGAGTTCTTCAGGATCCCGCCCAATCGGGTGGTCGAACTCGGGACTCAGGTCGAAGTGTGATGCACGCGACGCTCGGCGACCTGCGTGTCGACGGCGCGCGCCTGCTGCGCCGGCTGGATGCACTCGCGGCCATCGGCGCCATCGACGGCGGTGGCTGCTGTCGCCTCGCGCTCACCGACGAGGATCGCCGCGGCCGCGATCTCGTGGTCGGCTGGATGCGCGAACTCGACCTCGCCATCCGCATCGATGCGATCGGCAACGTCTTCGGCTTCACGCCGGGTTGGCAGCAGCGCGCCCCGGTGATGACCGGATCGCACATCGATACCGTGCGAACGGGTGGCCGCTATGACGGAAATTACGGCGTGCTCGCCGGGTTGGAGGTGATCGAGACCCTGCGCGATGCAGGGCTGCTGCCGCCGCGTCCGCTCGCCGTCGCGATCTTCACGAACGAGGAAGGCGCCCGGTTCCAGCCGGACATGCTGGGCAGCCTCGTCCATGTCGGCGGCCTCCCGGTCGCCGAGGCGCATGCCGCGCTCGCCGTCGACGGCCCGGCGCTTGGCGCCGAGCTCGCGCGCATCGGCTATCTCGGCGATGAGACGCCGGGCTTCGTGACGCCGAGCGCCTTCGTCGAGCTGCATATCGAGCAAGGTCCGATCCTCGATGCCGAGGGCATTGCGATCGGCGCCGTCGACCATCTGCAGGGCATCTCATGGCAGGAGGTCAGCGTCACCGGCCAATCCAACCATGCCGGCACCACACCGATGCGATTGCGCCGCGACGCCGGCTATGTCGCCGCGGCGACGGCGGCGTTCCTGCACGATCTGGCGATCGAGATGGGCGGTGCGCAGGTCTGCACCGTCGGACGCATCGAGCTCCATCCCAATCTGATCAACGTGATCGCGGCGCGGGCCAAGTTCACCGCGGATCTGCGCAATACCGACGAGGCGCTGCTGCGCGTCGCCGAGGCGCGGCTGGCGCGCTTCCTCGACGCCATCGGCGCGCGCACCGGCACGACGATCGCGACGCGCCGCCTCGCCCGGCTGGAGCCGGTGATCTTCGATGCCGCGTTGGCGGATCTCATCGCCGGCATCGCGAGCGCGCTCGGCAACACGGTGCGTCGCATGGTATCGGGCGCCGGCCACGACGCGCAGATGATGGCGCGCATCTGTCCCGCCGCGATGATCTTCGTTCCCTCGGTCAAGGGCATCAGCCACAACGCGGCCGAGTTCACGGAGCCGGCCGATCTCGTGGCCGGCGCCGACGTGCTGCTGCACACGATGCTGAGCCTCGCCGCGCGAATCTGACGCGGATGCGGTTGACCCTGGCGGCGCTCCGGCCTTAAAGCGCAGGGCAACGCCCCGCCCTTCCGAGAGGCATCGTGGAATGAACGCCAGGACTCCGATTGCGAATGCCGCGATTGCGAATACCGCGCCGCGCCGAATGAACGGCGGCCAGGCGCTCGCGGAGATGCTGCAGGTGCATGGCGTCGGCCCGATGTTCGGCATGGGCGGGTTCCAGCTGCTGCCGTTCTACGAAGCGGTGCGCGCGCTGGGTCTCAAGCATCATCTCATCAACGACGAGCGCTGCGGCGCCTTCGCGGCGGACGCCTATGCGCGCGTCTCCGGGCGACCGGGAGTCTGCGACGCGACGCTCGGACCGGGTGCGACCAATCTCGTGACCGCGATGATCGAGAGCCTGAACGCCGGTGTGCCGCAGATCGTGATCGTCGGCGATGCGCATCGCGATCACGCCGGCAAGAACATGACGCAGGAAGCGCGCCAGGCCGAGATCCTGCGCCCCGCCGCGAAGGAGTTCCTGCGCATCGAAGCGACCAAGCGCATCCCCGAACTCGTGCGGCGCGCCTTCACGGTCGCCACGTCCGGCCGTCCGGGCCCCGTCGTGCTCGATATCCCCGAAGACGTCTGCCATGGCGAGCATGATTTCGCGCCCGAGGAATTCCGCTGCGATCCCGGCACGACGGCGATTCCCGCCCGGCGCGCGCGCCCCGACGCCGAGCGCGTCGAACAGGCCGCCGCGCTGCTGCGTACGGCGCAGCGCCCGCTCATCCTGGCTGGCGGCGGGATTCATCTCTCCGGCGCCTATGCGGCGCTGCAGGAATTCGCGCAAGCGCACAAC
>JANNTF010000674.1:0-1232 GCA_031403455.1 Alphaproteobacteria bacterium
AGGTCAGCCAGAGCGATTCGAGGTCGATGCGCATCTGCTCGCGCGTCAACGCATCGAGCGCGCCGAACGGCTCATCCATCAGCAGCAACGGCGGATCGTGGATCAGGCCACGGATGATCGCGGTGCGCTGACGCATGCCGCCGGAGAGCTCGCGCGGGTAAGCGTTCTCGAACTCCGCCAATCCGACGGAAGCGAGCAGGCTGCGGGCGCGATCGAGATACGCGGCCGTGTCGAGGCTGCGCATCTCGATCTGCAGCATCACGTTGTCGAGCACGCTGCGCCATTCCAGCAAGGTCGGGCTCTGGAACACGAAGCCGATCGCGGTTTGCGGTCGATCGACGACGCTGCCGGCGATGGTCACCGTGCCGCCGCTCGGCCGCAGCAGGCCGGCGATGATGCGCAGCAACGTGCTCTTGCCGCAGCCCGAGGGTCCGACGATCGAGACGAACTCACCGCTGCGAATCTGGAGATCGAAGGATTCCAGGGCGCGGACCTCGCGATCCGCGCCCCGGAACACCTGCGTCACGTCGGCAATGTCGATGCCCCCGCGTCCGTGCGGGGCGGCACCCGTCATCGCGTGAGCGGCGCCAGGAACGAGTAGTCGTAATGCGCCTTGGTCGGCACGTCCGTCTTGAGCTCACGATAGGTCTTCATCAGATCCATCGTCTGATCCCACAGCGCATCGCTGCCCCAGCCGAAGGGCTTGCCCTTGTTCTCGGCGGACTCGATCAGGCCCAGGCTGGCCTTGAGCTGCGCCAGCAGATTGGCGCGATCCATGCCGGGTTTGGCCTTCATTGCCGCATCGATGGCCGCCTCGGGCTCCTTCATCGCGGCCAGCCAGGACTGCGTCGTCGCGGCGACGAAACGGCGCACCGTGTCGGGCTTGTTCTTGATCATGTCGAGCGAGGTGAGCACCGAAACCGATTGCGAGTTCGCGCCGTAATCGGCGAAGCGCAGGATCGTCGTCTTCATGCCCTTGGCCTCGAGCGTCACCGCCTGATCATCGATGCCACCGAGCAGCGCATGCGTCTTGCCGTCGAGCACGGCGATCGGCTTGGCCGCCGCATCCATGAACACGAGCTCGACCTTGTCGCGATCGATCTTGTTCGCGGCGAGCAAAGCGGGGAAGACCTGGGTGAGCGCATCGCCCGGTGTCACCGCGATCTTCTTGCCGATCAGGCTCTGCGCGTTGGTGATCCCGGCATCGGGGCGCGCGATGACGCCGAGATTGG
>JANNTF010000675.1:0-3214 GCA_031403455.1 Alphaproteobacteria bacterium
ATTTTCTTCAACTCGCTGATCCCGCCGGCCCAGGTGACATCGGGCATGATGTAGTCGGCCAGGCGCTTCTCCAGGATCGCGGTGAATTCCCAGCGCGTGTGCAGCCGCTCGCCGATGGTGATGGCGCAGTTCACCTTTTCACGCACCTGCTGCAGGGCGTGATAGCTCTCCGGCGGAACCGGCTCCTCGAACCAGTCGATCTGGGCCGCGTCCTCGAGGCGGCGGCAGAGGCGGATCGCGGTGGGAACGTTGAAGCGGCCATGCGCATCGATGAAGATCTCGATGTCCGGGCCTGCGACCTCGCGGATGCGCGCCGCCATCTTCGCGGCGTAGTTCTCGCCCTCACGGCTCATGCCGCCCTCGAGATAGTCGTCGAAGTGCTTCGAGCGGCCCGGGGCGGCGGGGAAGGGGTCGAACTTGAACGCGGTGTGGCCTGAATCGACGATGGCGCGGATTTCCTTGACCAGCGTTTCGTCGTCGTCGAGCAGGCGGCGCAGGGGGTGCGTGTAGAGCAGGATGTCGTCGCGCAGCTTGCCGCCGAGTAATTCGTAGATCGGCAGGCCGAGCGCCTTGCCGCGGATGTCCCACAACGCGATGTCGATGCCGCTGACGACATGGCTGGTTGCGCCGCGCGTGCCCATGTAGGTGAACGAGCGGAACGTCTTGTGCCAGATATGCTCGATACGGGCCGGGTCCTCGCCGACCAGAAGGTCGTTGAGCTGTCGAATGATGCCGGCGACGGCGCGATTGGCGATCTTGGTGGTCGTGGTGATCTCGCCCCAGCCGGTCAGGCCCTGGTCGGTGCGCACCTCGACGAAGAAATATTCACCCCAGCCGGACCCGCCCGTCTTCACGAGCCACGGAATCAATTTTGTGATCTTCACGGCGCCTGTCCCCCGAACCCAGTCGTATTATGTCGGCTCCGTGGCCGTTTAGCCTGCGGATTTCACGTTGTTCGTCTCAAAACATCAAGTGCTGCAGCGCGTGAGTCAAGCCGTGCCTACGCTGGCGATGCGTCTCTAGCCGTTGGCGCGGATCGGCACGAAGCGGAGTCACGCGGCATCGGCGTACGCGACTTCGAAGCGCCCACGCCGTCGCTCGGTGCCGAGTCCTCGCTGGGCAAGACCGTTTCGGATACTTCCGCAGAGCGCGAATACCTGCCTCACTCGCCAGTCTCACGGCCCCGGCCCATCTCCCGCTCAGTGCCTATCCCCCCTACAGATCGGCGAGCAGTTCCTTGATCTTCTTCGCCGCGTCGTCAGTTGCCTGCTGCACGGTCATCTTTCGGGTCAGCGCGTTTTGCATCATGTTCGGCACGATGATGTTCATGATCTCGGCCGATTGCGGCAGCACGGGGAACGGGATGCCGTGTGGCAGCATGGAGGTCGTCACGTTCAGGAAGCGGATCTGCTCCAGACGCTCCTTCATCCATTTGGTGCGGAAGCCACGGAGATTGCCGGGGTTCGAATTGACCCACGCCACCTTGGTCGACCATTCCGGTCCCGTTGCGAAAGCAATGAGCGCCTTGGCTGCCTCGAGGTCGAGGCCGCCATCGACGATGCTCGGATTGAAGACGTGGATGTTGGAGCCGCCAAAGACGACTGCGCGCCGCGAGGCGCCCATCGGAATCAGACCATAGCGCATGTTGGCGACCGCCGCGTCGGCGACCTTCTTGTCTTCGCCTGTCGCCTTCTTGGCGCGGTCCTGCATGAACGCGTATTCGCTGGGGTGGGCGATCATCATCGCGAGTTGGCCAGCGAGAAACGGATCCTGGTTCTCGGTCTGAGTGTTGGTGAGCGCGGAGACCGGCACCGATTTGTCGCGGACATACATGTCGTATGACGCCTGCAGTGCCGCCTTCGAGCCGGCATTGTTGATCTGGATCGCCTTGTAGGTCGGGCTCGACTCCGCCTCGTCGAGCGCGCCGCCGCCATAGGCCCAGAGCTGCGGCATGAAGCGAAACGGCGTATTGCCGGCGTTCACGCGCGCAACCATGCCGTAGCCGTTCTTGCCGGTCTTCTCCTTGATCTGCTTCGAATAGGCGACGACGTCATCCCAGGTCGCCGGCGGCGCTTCGGGATCGAGGCCGGCTTCCTTGAAGATGCTGGCGTTCCAGATCAACGCCATCGTCTCGTTGTTGGACGGCACGCCGTAGGTCTTGCCCTTCCAGGTGACTGACTTGATGGCGCCGGGCCAGAACTCGTCGGTGGCATAGCCGACATCCGCCGGGCCGAATTCCCGCAGTTGGCCCTTGGCTGCGAACTCGACGCCCCAAAGGATCGGGAGGCGTGCCACCATCGGTGCGGCCTTGCCGAGCGCCGAGGTCCGCAGCTTGTCGAGCATCTCGTTGTAGCTGAGATTCTGCTTGGTCACTTTGATGTTCGGGTAGGTCTTGGCGAAGGTCGCCCAGAACTGGGCATCGATCTCATGCTCGATCTGCGGCGACGCCTGATTGGGTCCGAAATACCAGTAGGTCAGTCGGCCTGCGTAGTTGAGCGGCACCACTTTCGCGCATTCCGCAGATGTGTCGTACTCAGCCGTGCCGGCGATGCTGGAGATGTACTCGGGCGTCCATGTCGCCAGGTCGACACCTGTCTTGCTGCCCTGGGCGAGCGCGTTGCCCGACAAGCCGGCCGCGACAGCGCCGGCGCCGGCCGCGTAGCCGAGCACCGTGCGGCGGTCGACGGAACGTGAAAATCCGTCGGAACGATTCGATTTCTCCATGACGCTTTCCTCCGTTTTGATGTTTTGCGCTTTTCGGTTTGGCAAATTTTGCAGAGCGTACGATCCGACCGGCAGCGAGTAAAGTTCTGTCGGATCGCTGCTCATTTTCTAGACACCGCGCAGGCGGGTCGCCGGTTCGGCCTCAGAGCCTGTGAACTAATCGGCGCAGGGATGTGTACGATGAATCATGAGCATCGCGACCTCGCGTTCTTCGCTGACGACAGCGGCGCTGTTTTCTGATCTTCCGCAATCGGCGACGAGCGTCGACGCCGCTGTCGGCCGCGGTGCCCCGCGCGTGCAGATCGCGCGGCGCGATCAACTGGAGCTGCGCAGCTGTGATCTCGACGCGCTGCTGGCGACCGAGCATCCCGCGCGCACGGTGTGGGCGTTCGTCGAGGCGCTCAAGGCCGAACTCGAGGCCGATCCCGACGCCAGTACGCGGCGCAAGCAGGCGGCGCGCGCACGCGCCGCGCGCGAGCGCGAAGCGCGT
>JANNTF010000676.1:0-8675 GCA_031403455.1 Alphaproteobacteria bacterium
CCACGGCGATGATCCGCGCGGGCATGAGGATGGCCTCGCCGGCCAGCGCGCGCGGCCCCTTGCCGTCCCAACGCTCGGGCGCCTGGCGCAGCGTCTCGACGACCGGGCCGCCGAACTCGATGCCCGTCAACAGATCGACGCCGTGCTGAAGCGCGGCCCGGACCTGCTGCGTCTCGTCGGCAGTGAGCTTGCCGTCGCGCGTCAGCAACGCCTCCGGGACCAGGGCCTTGCCGAGATTCATCAGGCGGCCCGCGGTCTCCGTGGTGTCGATCGTCTCGGTCGGGAGGTCGAGTTCCTCCGCGATGGCGCGCGCGACCGCGGCGACCCGTTCGGAATGATCGGCCGCGAAGGGATCGCGCCGATCGACGACGCGCACGAGAATGTTGACGACCTGCTGCAGGATGCGTTCGCGCTTCTCACGCTCGACGATCGCGGCGGTGATGTCCTCCTCGACGACGAGCACGCCCGGACCGCCGTCGCCGGTGATCGGCACGTGCTCGGTGCGCGTGAGATGCGGCTTGCCGTCGCGCTCCGAGCGTTCGATCAGCGTCTGCGGCGTGGCGCGCTGCGCCGCCAGTCGGTTGGCCGCTTCGTAGCGACGCGCGGCAGCCGGCCCGAAGATCGATGCCAGCCGCTTGCCCTCGAGCTCCGCCGCATTGCCGCCGACGCGCTCGGCGACCCGGCGGTTGGCGAAACGCAGCCGGCCATCGCCACCGACGATGAAGATCTCCGCGGACTGATTATCCGTCACGAGCCGCAGGAGCTGGCTCTGCGCCGCGAAGCGTCGCGCGAGCGAACTCGAGATCTCGGCCGCCGCCGTGGCGCGGCGCGACGCGCCGTGACGCCAGACCGCGACCAGCGACAGGGCGAGCACACCGACCGCGAGCAGCAGCACGAGCAGCAGGCGCCACAGCCGCGCATCCGATTCGCCGAGCGCTTCGGCACGATCGACCTTGTGCACCAGCACCCAGCCGGTCTCCATCACGTCGCGGCTGACGACCACGACCTCGCCGTCGCGCAGATCGCGCTTGATCGCGAAGCCGCCCGGCGATGCCAGCGCGAAACTCTCGGCGAGCCCTGTCGTATCGAGATTCACGCCGCGACCGAAGGCGCGGGTGCCGTCGCGCTGCGGCGACAGGAATTCGATCAGATTGCCGGCGCGGCGGATCAGCAGCGTCTCGGCGCTGCGCTCCAGCGCCGGCGGGCGATCGAGCAGCTGATACAGCTCCGGATCCGCGTCGCGCACGCCGAAGACGACCCCCACGGGGCGCGCGCCGTCCTCGCCCTGGAGCGGCGCGACCGGGGCGGCGACAATGAACAGCGCGCGTCCACCGGCGCCCGGCACGAGATCGAAGACCGGGCCGCGCAGCGCGGCCTCGGCCAACGCGCGCAGCCTGCCATCGATGCCCGGCATGTCGCCGCTCGCCATCAGGACGCGCAAGCTCGGATCGAGGATGGCGATACCGGCGCCGTCGGCGCGCGGCACATTGGCGTTGACCGGGGCCGACGCGCGGAGTGCGGCGAACCCCATGCGCTCGGCAACGACGACCAGCAGGCTGCGCACATAGGCGGCCTGCACCGGTTCGTCGGTGACGCGCAGACGATCGCCGCCGGCAAGCGAGAGTTCCGTCAGATAGAGTTGCAGCGTCTGGTTGGCGCCGAGTCCGCGCAGCGACTCGCGTTGCCGCGCCACCCAATCGGCGACCGCCGCGGCGCGCGCCTCCGCGATCGAGCCGTAGCGCAGCTGCAACGCGCGCAGATCACGTTGCCGCTCGGCGCCGACGAAATGCAGAGATGCCCAGGTGCCCAGCAGCGCGATCGCCGCCACGATCGCCGCCGCCGCAACGAACCACGCCCGGCTGGCGCGCGGCGCGGCGGGGGTGGCGGGAAGGGCATCGAGCATGATGGGCTTTCATCGAAATCCCGCCGGAGACGAGGAAGAGGCGGTCGCGGCCACGCGTTCTTGGTCATGAGGTTGTCCCAGATCATGCTCAACGCACGGTTAAGATCGCGCCTCCCGAGGGGATGGCGCACCAGCCCGCGCCGCGGTAATTCTTTCAAGCCGGGCCAAGGCTTAGGCATCGATCCGCGCCGCGATCATGGCGTCCCGACCCGTTCTGGAACCGCACCGTCCACCATGGCCCGTCGTCTCGTCGCCGCCGACCTGATCACTCTCGCGACCGGAATCGTGCGTGCCGTGGATCCGCTGGTCGTCGCCATCGCGGCCTGGATCGCCTATTGGGCGCGTCATGGCAGCTGGGTCCTGCCCGACCTCTACATGATCGCCGTCGCCATCGCCGGCGTGTTGACGCTCAACGTGATGCAACTCGCGCGCATCTATGCCTTCGAGAATCTGGCGCGTCTCGCCAATCAGGTCGGGCGCCTTGCCTGGGCCTGGGGCGCGGTCGTGCTGATGCTGATCGCGCTCGCCTATTTCACGCAGACCTCGCTCGCCTTCAGCCGCGCCTTCGTGCTCGGCTGGGTGGCGATCAGCTTCGGCTTCCTGCTGATCGTGCGCGTGCTGTTCCTGCTGCGCATCGATGCCTGGCGGCGCGACGGAAGATTGTCGCTCGACGTCGCGATCATCGGCGCCGGCGATCTCGGCAGGCAGCTGATTCGCCAGCTGCTGACTGAGGGCGCGGGACGCTACCGCATCGCCGGAATCTTCGACGACGCACCGCCCGACGGCATCACCTCGGTCGAGGGCTATCCGGTGATCGGGAAGATCGACGACCTGGTTCGCCTGGCGCAGGTCAGGACATTCGACGAGATCGTGGTGGCGCTGCCCTGGCACGAGGGCGCCGAGCTCAACGGCGTCCTCAGGAAGCTCAAGACCATGCCGGTCAACGTCAAGATCTGTCCGGATTATGTCGGCTGGTCGCTGCCGACGGTCGGGTTCCATGTGCTCGGCGGCATTCCCATGCTGGCGGCGCTGGAGCGGCCGCTCTCCGGCTGGTCGCTGGTGACCAAGATGATCGAGGATCGCGTGCTGGCGCTGATCGCCATCATCGTCTTTCTGCCCGCGCTGGTGATGATCGCGATCGCCGTCAAGCTGGACTCTCCGGGGCCGATCTTCTTCCGCCAGAAGCGCTATGGCTTCGCCAACAACGAGTTCACGGTGTTCAAGTTCCGCACGATGCAGCATCGCGAGTTCGAGGATCCCGGCGTGCCGCAGGCGACGCGCAACGACCGGCGCATCACGCGCATCGGCGGCTTCCTGCGCCGTTCGAGCCTCGACGAGCTGCCGCAATTCTTCAACGTGCTGATCGGCGACATGTCCCTGGTCGGGCCGCGCCCGCATGCCGTCGCGCATAACGTCCAGTTCGCGCAGGTCATCGACGACTACCTCAGCCGCCACCGCGTGAAGCCCGGGATCACCGGCTGGGCGCAGATCAACGGTCTGCGCGGCGAGACCGATACGCCGGAGAAGATGCGCGCGCGCGTGCAGCACGATCTCTACTACATCGACAATTGGTCGCTGCTCTTCGATCTCAAGATCCTGCTGCTCACGCCGTTCCACGGCTTCATCAACAAGAACGCGTATTGATACGCCAGGGCGTCAGGTCAGATTCAGCCCGCCATCGGCGACCAGGATCTCGCCGGTCACGTAGTCGTTGGCGATGAGCAGCGCCACGATGTCCGCGATCTCGGCTGGCTGGGCGCCGCGGCGCATCGGCGCGCGGCTGTGCCAGAGATCCTGCGCCGCGGTCCAGCCCGCCGTCATCGGCGTGTCCACCAGTCCCGGCGCCACGGCGTTGACGCGGATGTCCGGCGCCAGCGTGATCGCGAGCAGCTTGGTGGCGTGGTTGAGCGCCGCCTTGCTCGCCGCATAGGGAATCGACGAGCCCTTCGGCCGCACGCCGGCATGCGAGGAGATGTTGACGATCGCGCCGGGCTTGCCGCTGGCCGCGCTGGCGCGCAACGCGGCCTCCGCTTCGGTGACCAGGATCCAGGGCGCGATCATGTTGACCTCGTAGAGCCGCCGCCAGATCTCGGGCGTCGCCTTGGCGAGATCGCCGTGCGCGACGAACTCGGTGATGCCGGCGTTGTTGACCAGCACGTCGAGCCGGCCGTGCTGCGCGAGCACGTTCTTCACGAGACCGCGCGCCTGCGCCTCCTGCCCGAGATCCGCCTGGGTGTAGCTCGCGGCGCCGAGCTCCCTGGCCAGCTCAGCGCCCGCGGACGCGGAGCTGCGCGAATGCAGCGCCACCGCGAAGCCGTCGCGCGACAGGCGCCGCGCGATCGCCGCGCCGATGCCGGACGTCGAACCTGTGACGAGTGCCACGCGCCTGGTCATCGCCGTCACTCCCGGCGATAGAGTCTGAAATCGCCCTTGCCGGCGACTCCGACCAGTTGCCAGCCATGCGCGGCCGGGTCGGTGCCGAGCATGCGCTCCACATACCAGGGCGAGTCGACGAACCAGCGTATGCCGCGCTGGTCGAGATAGCTCCACATCCGGTTCTGCCAGGCGATCGCGTCGCGGTTCACCTTGCCATCGACGTTGACGACGCGATCACGGAAGAAGCCGAGGGTCCCCGACTGACCCGCCGCCACGACCTCGCCGGGCGGCACCGACGCCGCCACCAGCTCGACCATCGGGTAATGCGACGAGGCGCCGAGCTGTCCGCTCACCGCGCGCAACGGCGCGACGGCGCCGGCCATGGCGATGATGGCGACGACGGCCGTCGCGGCGAAGGACCCGGCCGCACCGCGCGCCGCGAACTCGGCGAGCACGACCGCGACGCCGATGACGGCGAGCAGAGAGAGCGGCGCGAAGTACCGGTAGTAGAACCAGTACGCGAAGAACGATCCGACATAGAAGATCATCAGCGCGGCCATGGCGGCGAACAGCGCGCCGCCGAATCCGCTGGTGCGCTGGCTGGTCGGCGCCGCCACCGCGCGGCGGCTGCCATGCGGCGTGAACAGGAACAGCGCCAATGCCAATGCCAGCATGGCGCTGCGCGCGAGATCGGTCGCCAGCGCTTCGCTGTCCCAGGCGAAGATCCAGGGCACGAGCACCATGCGCAGCGCCCAGAGCCCTTCGAGCAGACGCTCCGAATCCAGTGCCCAGCGTTGCTGTGCCGCGCCCGATGTCGGGTAGATGCTGCCGAAGACGAGCTGGTTGTAGAGCCACCACGGCAGCGAGATCGCCGCCGCGCTCACCGCCATCGCGAGCGGACGCGCGAGCGACGCCGCGCCGATGTCGCGCCAGCCCCGGACCAACGCCCAGAGCGCCAGCGCGACCGCGAGGAAGCCGACATCGATCCGCGTCAGGATGGCGAGGCCGAGCAGCGTGCCGACGCCGAAACACCCGAGCGCGCTTTCGAGCGCGCCGCGCTGCACCGCGCGCCACAGCCCGAGGATCATCGCCAGCTGCAACCCGGTCTCCAGCCCGGCATAGAAATCCGCGAAGAACTTGGCGGCGCCCAGATACAGCACCGCGCCCAGCGCCGCGCGCACGAGCCGCCCTTCCGCATCCGGCCGTGCATCGAGCGCCACGCCACCCGCGAGCACGGCGCCCACGACATGCACCAGCCAGGACAGCAGCACGATCAGCCGCCCGGCCAGCAGATCGTTGCCGCGCGCCACCAGGAAACAGGCGGCTTCGAGGAAGGTGAACAGCGGCTGGAAGCCGTTGGTCCAGAGCGTGCCGTCGATCGTCACGCCGCGGCCGCCGGCGATGTTGCGGGCGATGGACAGCGCGTAGAAACCGTCCTCGCTGAAAGGCAGGCCGAACAGGGTAGCGCCCGGCCGGAAGGCCGTGGCGAGCAGCAGGACCGCGAGCGCCAGCGCGGCGAGCGCCGAGAACCCGGCGAGGAATCCCAGACGCGCGCTCAAGTCTGCTCGCGCGGCGCGTGCTTCGCGAGGATGCGCTGCAAGGTGCGCCGATGCATGTTGAGGCGCCGCGCGGTCTCCGAGACATTGCGGTCACATTGTTCGAACACGCGCTGGATATGTTCCCACCGCACGCGATCGGCCGGCATGGGATGGTCGGGTGGCTCCGGCAGCGCCTTCGCGCCGCCGCGCAAGGCGGCATCGATCGCATCCGCGTCCGACGGCTTGGGAAGATAATCGATCGCGCCGGTCTTCATCGCCACGACAGCCGTCGCGATGTTGCCGTAGCCGGTCAGGATGACCATGCGTGCGGTTGGCGCGACCTTGCGCATCTCCGTGACGAGATCGAGCCCATTGCCATCGCCGAGGCGCAGATCGACGATCGCATAGCGCGGCGGCTCCACCATCGCCATGTCGAGGCCTTCCTTGAAGCTGCCGGCGAGGCGCACCGCGTAACCGCGCTTCTCCATCGCGCGGCCGAGCCGCACCCGGAATGGTTCATCGTCATCGATGATGAGAAGATCGTCGGCGTTGGCTGGCGTTTCACTCGTCACTTCGTCTCTCCCCCGGATGGCTTGAGCCGTCCACGTGGCCAGCGGATCCGCACGATGGCGCCGCCCTCGGGCCGGTTGCTGAAGTTCAGACTCGCGCCCGATCGCTCGAGCAGGTTGATCGCGATGAAAACACCCAAGCCCATATGGCTGCCTTCACTGGTACGCGTCGAAACATACGGTTCCCCGAGGTGGTCAAGAATGGCCGACGAGAAGCCGGGCCCGTCGTCGCGGATCTCCATGTCCAACGCGTCGGGGCTGGCGACAATGGAGACGTCGACGCCCGTGCGCGCGAATTGCATAGCGTTCTGCAGCACGTTGGCCAGTCCATGCAAGACCTCCGGTGTGCGCGGCAGCGCCGGCACGTCGGCGCCGCGCGTGTTGATCGACACCTTGATCTCGGATCGGCGATAGCGCTCCACGACGGTCTCGACCAGCGCGGCCGGCGACAATCGCGAGAGCGGACCCTCGGATTGCTCGGGCTCCGCCTTTGCCGAGAGCCCTTTCAGGATCACGCGGCAGCGCTCCGCCTCGCGCTGGAGCAGCGCGATGTCCTCGGCCAGCGGATCATCGGGTGACAATTCGCGCGCGACCTCGTTGGCGATGAGATGGATGGTGCCCAGCGGCGTCCCGAGCTCGTGCGCCGTCGCAGCGGCGACCGCCCCAACGGCGGCAATTCGCTGCTCGCGCGCCAGGGCGGCTTGGGCGGCGGCGAGCGCGCGCGTCGCCCGCCGCGTCTCCGACGCGATCCAGCCGGTATAGATGGCGAAGAAGATCGATCCGACGACGATCGCCGTCCACATGCCGAGCATGAACAGCCCTGGCAGCACGAGCTCCGTGACGCCGATGCGCAACGGCATCGACCAAACGGACAAGACGCTCGCGGCAAGGATCGCCAGACCGCAAAGCGTGATCGTGAAGTTTCGCGACAACACGGTCGCCGAAACTGTCACCGGCGCGAGGAGCAGCAGCGCGAAGGGGTTGGCCAAGCCGCCGGTAAAGAACAGCATCGCGGCAAGCTGCAGGATATCCCAGGCGAGCAGGAACGCGGTGGCGCCCTCGTTCAGCCGCTGCACCGGTTTCCACAGCGTCAACGCCAGATTGAGCACGGCCGACGACGCCATCGCGGCGAGTAGCGGATTGAGCGGCAGGTCGATGCCGAAGCCGAACTGGACGGCGAGAACGGTGGCGAGCTGACCGGCGATTCCGACCCAGCGCACGAGCACGAGGGTACGCAGCCTGACGCCAGCGACAGTGGCGAGATCGAACGGCCGATGGGTGGAGGAGCCGGGCATGGGATTGTCACGGAAAACTGGTCAGTTGATGTCGGACGACAATATAACGGCCTCATGCACCCGCCCGTCATCAAGGTCGCTGGCCTCGCCAAGCGTTTCGACGCGCTGACGGCGGTCGACGCCATCAGCTTCGACGTGCCCAGAGGGTCGATCACCGGATTGCTCGGCGGCAATGGCGCGGGCAAGACGACGACGATCGGCATGCTGCTGGGGCTGATCGTGCCGAGCGGCGGGACGATCGAGATCCTCGGCGAGGACATGATCCGTCATCGCTACCGCGTCCTGCCGCGGATGAACTTCTCCTCGCCCTATGTCGACTTCCCCGCGCGGCTCACGGTGCGCGAGAATCTCAGCGTGTTCGGCATGATCTACGGCGTGCGGGGGTTGGGTTCGCGCATCGCCGAGCTCGCCGGCGATCTCAATCTGCGCAGTTTCCTCGATCAGAAGGCCGGGTCGCTGTCGGCCGGACAGAAGACGCGCATGGCGCTGGCCAAGGCGCTGATCAACACGCCCGACGTGCTGCTGCTGGACGAGCCGACCGCGAGCCTCGATCCCGATACCGGTGACTGGATCCGCGCTTATCTCACGAGCTATAGCCGGCGCAACGGCGCGTCGATCCTGCTCGCCTCGCACAACATGGCCGAGGTCGAGCGGCTCTGCGATCAGGTGCTGATGATGAAGCAAGGCGCGATCGTCGACCGCGGCACGCCGGGCGAGCTGATCGCACGGTTCGGCCGCGACACGATGGAGCAGGTGTTCCTGGACATCGCGCGCGCCGGATCCCGGCCGATCGCCGCGGCATCATGAGCATGACCATCGCGATTGGCGGCACGCTCACGCGCATCGGCGCCGTATTGCTGCGTCATCTCTATCTGTGGCGCGGCTCGTGGACACGGCTCTTCGATCTGCTCTATTGGCCGGTGCTGCAGGTCACGATCTGGGGCTTCATGACCCAGTTCCTGGCCGGCAAATCGTCCTGGGTCGCGCAGGCCGG
>JANNTF010000677.1:0-1391 GCA_031403455.1 Alphaproteobacteria bacterium
TTTCGGCATCTCCTTCATCGAGATCGCGCCCAACGCCGCCGCATCGGCGACGGCGGCGCCCGAAATACCCGAGAAGATCGCGCCAGCCACAACATTGGCGTGGGCGAGGCCGCCGCGCAGCGAGCCCACCAGCGCATCCGCGAAATCGAAGATCTGCCGCGTGATGCCGAGCGCATTCATGAGGCTGGCGGCGAGGATGAAGAACGGGATCGCCATCAACGGAATGCTCTGGGTGCTCGCCGCCATGTGCTGCGGCAAGGACAGGAGATCGTAACCGCCGACGAGCATGCCGATGACCGTCGCCAGGGTGATGGCGATCGACACGGGCACGCGCATGAACATGAAGGCGACGAACAACACGAGCAGCAAGAGCGAGATCACGCCGGCTCCTCCGGCGCTGCGAGCGCATCCCGGCGCAGCCACAGATCCAGCGACTGGCACAAGACGATGGCGATCATCATCAGGGCGCCGACCACGACCGGAAGCGAGAACCAGTGATTGCGCAGGCCCAGCCCCATCGTCTTGTAGTTCACCTGCAACGCCAGCAGCTCCCAGCCGTACCAGACGACGACGAGCAGCGTGACGATGGTGAGCAGGTTGATCGCGATCAGGAACGGCGCACGCAGCGCGCCCTTGAAGAGCCGCAGCACGAAGTCGATCGTGATGTCCTGCTGCCGGTAGTAGATGAGACAAATGCCGAGAAAGTACAGCCAGTTCGCCAGCAGCAGGTTGATCTCATGGATCCAGTCGAACGAGGCGCTGAAGAACGATCGCGTGACGATCTCGGCGGCGTTGATCGCGATGATCGCCACCAGGATCGTCGACGTGACCGCCTCGATGACATGATCGGCATGGCGCAGGATCTGCGCCATGCGCGCATGCAACTCGTTCAATTCGCCGCCGCTTGAACGGCGTCGAACAGCGCCTTGGAGATGATGTTTTCCTTGATCAGCTCCTGGTAGAGCGGCTCCATGCGCTTGCGGAATGTGTCGACGTTCAGCCGCACATAGACCGCGTTGTTGTCGCGCACCATTGCGTCGACGTCGGATTGCGCGCGGTCGAGCGTGACCTGCGCGTAGGCTTTGCCCGCCTCGTTCGCCGCGTCGACCAACGCCTTCTGATGTTCGGCCGAGAGCGAGCGCCAGACGCGCTCGCTGACCGTGATCGGCCAAGTCTGCGGATACTCGCGCGTCTCCAGCAGATAGGGCGCCACTTCCGTGAACTTCATCGAGCGCACCGCGCTCAACGGCGCCGTCACGCCTTGGACCACGCCCTGGCGGATCGCGAGATAGGTCTCCGTCCACGCGATCTGCGATGGCACGGTACCGAGCTGCTTCCACGAGCGGATTGCGACCTCGTTGGGAAACATCCGGATCTTCACGCCGTTGAGA
>JANNTF010000678.1:0-1333 GCA_031403455.1 Alphaproteobacteria bacterium
TTTAATCCCCTGTTTTTGATAGGCCAGCGGCTGCATTCCTTCCTGGAAGGTCCGTGCTTCGACGCGCACGGGACGCTGTGGCTGGTCGACGTGCCCCATGGCCGCATCTTCACGATCTCGCCCAGCGGCGAATGGAGTCTCGCGCATCGCTACGATGGGGAGCCGCATGCGCTCGCACGGCTCGGCGATGGCCGCTTCGCGCTCGCCGACCACCGCCACGGACTGCTCGTGTTCGATCCCGCGACGCGACGGCTGGAGACGCTCTGTGCGCGGATCAACACCGAGGCGTTTCGCGGCCTCGGCGATGTGACCTGCGCGCCCAACGGCGATCTCTGGTTCACCGATCCCGGGCGCAGCTCGCTCTCCGATCCCACGGGCCGACTATTCCGGTTGCGTGCCGGCGCGAGCGCGCCCGAGCTGATGCTCGCCAATGTGCCCTATCCCAACGGCGTGGCGCTGAGTTCCGACGGCAGGCTCGTCTATGTCGCCGCGACACGCGCCAACGCGGTGTGGCGGCTGCTCGCGGAGTCGCCCGACCCGGTCTTCCCGATGGTCGGCACACATATCCAGCTCTCCGGTGGGCTCGGACCCGACGGTCTCGCGGTCGATGCGCGCGGCCGCCTCGCGGTCGCGCATGCGCAGGCCGGACGCGCCTGGATCTTCGATGCACTCGGCGATCCGATCGCGCGGTTGCGCACGCCTGGCGGAACATGGACGACTGCCGTCGCCTTCGCCCCGGACGGCGCCGGGTTGTACATCGTCGAGGCGCAGACCGGCTCGGTCTATCGCGCCGATCTCTCGTCGCTCGAGGAGTGAACACGCCATGCCCATCCTGACCAAGGACACGTTGCGCGGCTTCGTGCCGGCAATCGTCACGCCCTTCACCGAGCGCGGGGAAGTCATGGCCGATGCGTTCGGCGAGATCGTCGAGCGCATGATCGCGATCGGGGCCGAGGGGATCTGCGTCGCCGGCGACAATGGCGAGAGCTGGACGCTCGACGTCGACGAACGCGAGCGCCTCACCGCGCTGGCGGTGGCGCGCGCGGCGGGTCGCGTCCCCGTGATCACGGGTGCGAGCGCCCCGGGCTCGGCGCGCACGATCGAGTACGCGCGCGCGGCGGTCGAGGCGGGCGCATCGGGCGTGCTGGTCATGCCGCAGACCTATGTGCTCAAGGCCAGCCGCGAGGAGCTGCTGCGCCGCTTCGACGCGCTGGCCAAGGCCGTCGATGTGCCGATCGTCGCCTACAACTCGCCGCGCCGCACCGGCGGCATCGAGCTGCCCCTCGGTAATCTCGATGCGATCATGCATGTCGCGCCGGTCATCGGCATCAAG
>JANNTF010000679.1:0-2005 GCA_031403455.1 Alphaproteobacteria bacterium
GGGCCGACGAAGACCACGAACTCGCCGTCCCGCACGGTGAGATCGATGCCGTGCAGAACTTCGACCTTGTCGAAGTTCTTCGTGATCGCGCGCAGTTCGAGCCCGGCCATCGCGTCACCCGGCGAAGGCGTTTTCGGGCAGGCCGCGCAGTCCGGTCTCGATCGCGAGGACGCTGCCCGAGAGCGGCGACTCCGCGAGCTGCGCGGCTGACAGGCGGATGCGGCCCGACGTGACGTAGAGCGTGGCGAGATCGGGCCCGCCGAACATGCAGCTCGTCGGCCGCGGGACCGGCAGGTTGATCACGCGCTCGACCTTGCCGTCGGGATCGTAGCGGGTGACGCACCAGCCATCCCATTGCGCGATCCAGACGAAGCCCTGGGCGTCGACGGTCAAGCCATCGGGCGTTCCCGCGCCCTCGGGCAGCTCGACGAAGACGCGGCGATTCTCGATGCGGCCGCTCTCGAGATCGAAATCGTAGACGAAGATCTGCCGCCTGCCGGAATCGATGAAATAGAAGCGGCGATCATCGGGGCTCCATCCCAGCCCGTTGGAGACGTGGATGCCGGTCTCCATCGTGCTCACGCGGCCATCGGGATCGAGCCGGTAGAGGCTGCCGGCGGAAGGCGAAGTGTCGAGCGCGAGCGTCCCCGCCCAGAAGCGGCCGCGGCGATCGCATTTGCCGTCGTTGAAACGGTTGCCCGGCCGATCGGCTTCCGGCGCCGCGATCAGAGTCACCGCGCCGGTCGCGAGATCCACGGTCTTGAATCCGCCTTGCATCGCGGTGACGAACCCGCCCTGGCGGCGCGGCACGATCGCGCTGACCAGCTCGGGCATGCGGATCGTCTGCGTGTCGCCGGTCTCTGGATCGCTCACCTGGATCGACGGGGCGAGGATGTCGACCCAATAGAGCTTGCGCGCGGCCGCGGACCAGGTCGGCCCTTCGCCGAGGAAGGCCGCGTGCGGGAACGCGACCCGCACATCCGCGCGCGCCGGTCCCAGCGGTTTCGCCTCGACCTTGATCGACATGAAGAGCTGCCCGGCATTGCCGGAAATCCGCCGCGCCGCTTCGATCAGATCGCGGCCGAGCGCGTGCAACCGGTCGACCGGCAGCCGGAACGAAGGGCCGAGGACGCAGACCGCGCCGATCGGCCGCGCGCGATGATCGAGGATCGCCGTCGCGACCGAGTTGATGCCTTGGGTCTGCTCTTCGACGGAGATCGCGTAGCCGCGCGCCTTGCCGAGATCGAGTTCGCGATCCAGCGCCGCCGCATCGGTGATCGTGGTCGCGGTGAAGCGCTTGAGATCGAGCGTCGCGAGCAGCCGATGGCGCGTCGCCGGTTCGAGATGCGCGAGCATCGCCTTGCCGGCGGAGGTCGCATGCGCCGCGACGCGGCCGCCGACGCCGTTGGCGAGGCGAATCGCTTGCATGGCCTCGCGTTGGTCGATGTAGAGGATCTCGGTTCCCTGCAGGACGGCCAGGCGCACCGCTTCGCCGGCGAGGTCGCGCAGCCGCTCGAGCTCCGGCTCGGCCGCGCCGCGCAGATCGAATTCGTTCCACACGCGATGCGCCATCTCGAACAGCCGCACGCCGAGCCGGTAGGTCTGACTGCGCGTGTCGAGCTGCAGGAGCCGGGCTTCGACCAGCGCCGCGAGCATCCGGTGGACGGTGCCCTTGGCGAGACCGGCGCGCTCGGCGATGTCCGAGAAGCGTAAAGGGCGCCGCGCATCAGCGACGATGTCGAGAAGCGCGAGCCCGCGGGTCAGGGCTTGCGCGCCGGGGATCGCCCCCCGGGTGCCGTCTTCCTCTTCCGGCTCTGCCGCCAGACCGATCCGTCGGACCATTCTCCCCGCGTCCCTCCGCCGCCGATCTCAGTCGGTCAGACGCAAGTTCCATATGTTGGACACGAGTTTCAGTCAATGAATTCGTGCGTCTCGCCTCAATGCGCGTCGAGAAATCCCTGCAATGCGCTCGCCAGGTTGGCGGCCAGATCGGGGGCCAGATAGC
>JANNTF010000680.1:0-3026 GCA_031403455.1 Alphaproteobacteria bacterium
CATGGCGAAGCGACTGCGACGCCGAGCCGTTCAGCGACATCTACAACCGGCAACTCGTGACGCGCCTCGACGGCGAAAGCGACGACGTGGTGGCGGCGCATCGCTACGTGACGACCTTGCCCGGGATCCAGGCCGATCGTATCGGCGTGATGGGCAGCTCGTTCGGCGGCGTGAACACGCTGCTCGCCGCGGCGAAGCAGCCGGCGTTGCGCTGCGCGGTGGAGTTCGCCGGGGCGGCGATGAACTGGGACCGCAACCCGGTGATCGCCGCGCACATGATCGCCACCGCCAAGCGCCTCACGCAGCCGATCTTCTTCCTGCAGGCGGAGAATGATTTTTCCGTGCGCCCGACGCGCGAACTCGCGGCGGCGCTGGAGGGCACGGGCAAGGTCTACGAAGCGAAGATCTACCCGGCCTTCGGTCAGACGCCGATGGAAGGACATTTCCTGGCCGGACGTGGCCCGCTGGTCTGGGGCGGCGATGTGCGGCGATTCCTGGAACGCTGGTTGTGAAGCTGGAGGAAGCAATGACCGAGAAGACCATGTTCGAGACCACTCTCGTCTCCTCTCCCGCCAAGGCGGCCTGATCATGCAGGGGCGATTCATCGAAGACCTGCCCTGGCCCGATGTGAAGACGCGGCTCGATGCCGGCGCAGTCGTGCTCGTGCCGATCGGCGCGGTGTCGAAGGAGCATGGCCATCATCTGCCGATGAGCACGGATTTCCGCGTCGCGCGCGCGCTCGCCGAACGTGTGGCCGCGCAGCTGCCGGTGCTCGTCGCGCCGGTGATCAGCTTCGGCTACTACCCGGCCTTCGTGCGCTATCCCGGCAGCCAGCATCTCGGCAGCGCGACTTTCATCGCGCTGCTGAAGGACATCCTGGGCAAGCTGATCGGCGACGGCGCGCGCCGGCTGGCGGTCATGAATTTCGGCGTCTCGACCGAGGCG
This sequence comes from Alphaproteobacteria bacterium, assembly GCA_031403455.1. GTDB lineage: Bacteria > Pseudomonadota > Alphaproteobacteria > CACIAM-22H2 > CACIAM-22H2 > CAIOSQ01. The sequence goes on from JANNTF010000680.1 coordinate 946, forward strand.
CCGCTGCGCATCGCCGTGCGCGATCTCTACGAACACACCGGCGTGCGCGTCCACACGACCGATGTGCGTGGCATGGGCCGCAAGAGCAAGGCCTTGCTGCGCCAGAAGCTCGGCGGCCATGGCGACGAGGGCGAGACCTCGATGATGCTCGCGGTCGCGCCGGAGCTGGTGCGCATGGATCGCGCGGTCGTCGATTACGGCAATGCGCTGGAGGAGCCGCAGACGATCTTCTACACGCCGACGGTCTTCACGGGCGACGCGACGAGCGGGCCCGACTACTCGATCAGCGGCGTGCGTGGCGATCCGACGCTGGCGACGCGCGAGAAGGGCGAAGCGATTCTGGCCGATATGACGGGTGAGCTCGTCGACGGCTTGCGCAAGCTGTTTCCGGCGGCGTTCTGACGCGGATGTGGAGCGTCGCGCCGCCGAAGCGATGGGACGAACGCGCCGATGTCGTGATCATCGGCTGTGGCTTCGCCGGCGCGATCGCGGCGATCGCCGCGCAGGATGCCGGCGCGCGGGTCGTGCTACTGGAGAAGATGCCGGATATCGGCGGCATCTCCGTGTGCTCCTTCGGCGGCGTGCGCGTGAGCGACGATGCGAATGCGGCGCTCGCCTATCTCACGCGCACCAATGGCGAGACCGCGCCAGCGTCGGTGTTGCGCGCGCTCGCGCGGGGCATGCAGGGCCTGCCTCGCCTCATGGGCAGGCTGGCCCGCGGCACGGGCGCGACGCTCGTGCAGCGCACGGCGCCCGGCAATTATCCCTTCGAGGGCCATCGCAGCTTCGGCTTCATCAATGTCGAGGCGATCCCGGGGTTCGATCCGGCGCGGAGCTATCCGCAGGTGCGCGGCGCGCCGGGTGGCGCGCTGATGTTCCGGTTGATCGAGATGAACCTCGCGCGTCGCGGCCTGGTGCCGCGCGTCGCGACGCCGGTCGAGAGCCTCGTCGTCGATCCGGCGCGCCGCATCGTCGGCGTCGTGGCGCGCGCCGGTGGACGCGCGATCACGATCCGCGCGCGCGGCGGCGTCATCCTCGCCTGCGGCGGGTTCGAGGGCGACCGGGAGATGCAGAAGCAATACTGGCCCGAGCAGCCCGTGCTCAACGCGGCGTTTCGCGGCAATACCGGCGACGGCATCAGGATGGCGCAGAGCGCTGGCGCCGCGCTCTGGCACATGTGGCACTACCACGGCTCCTACGGCTTCAAGCACCCCGACCCGCGCTATCCCTTCGGCATTCGCACCAAGCGCCTGCCGGATTGGAATCCGGGCGAGACGCTGCGCGGTGACGTGCGCTGTCCGTGGATCCTCGTCGATCGCTTCGGCCGGCGCTTCATGAACGAATACGAACCCTATGTGCAGGACACCGGTGCGCGGCCGCTCGCGCGCTACGCCAGCGACATCCAGGATTTCGCCGCGATCCCGGCCTGGCTGATCGCCGATGCGGATGGCCATGCGCTGTGGCCGTTCGGCCGCCCGACCTGGAACGAGCGCGGCGTGCGCTACGAGTGGAGCGCGGACAACGAAGCGGAAGTGAGCAACGGCATGCTCACGCGCGCCGGCGATCTCGATGCGCTGGCGACGGCGACACGGCTGCCACGCGCGGTACTGGCGACCACGCTCGCGCAGTGGAATGCCGCATGCGCGTCAGGCGTAGACGAGGTCTGGCGCCGACCTTCCACCAGCATGGTGCCGATCGCGCGCGCGCCTTTCACCTGCGCGCCGGTCTGGCCGATCGTGTCGAACACGCAAGGCGGCCCGGTCCATGATTCGCGCCAGCGCGTGCTCGACCCATCGGGCCGGCCGATCGCCGGCCTCTACGCCGCCGGCGAATGCGGCTCCGTCTTCGGCCATCTCTATCTCAGCGGCGGCAACATCGCGGAGTGCTTCGTCGGCGGCCACATCGCCGGCCGCCAAGCGGCCCGCGCGGCCCCGACCTCGCAAGCCAGCTCTCGTCGCCCCACCCCACCTCGAGCCGGGGGACGCACATCTCTTCCAGCTCCCACCATACTACATCGCCCCGCCTCGAGGTTGGCACAGGCCAGCTCGCGACGGCGAGATCGGCGGGGAGGAGAGTCCACA
>JANNTF010000681.1:0-5458 GCA_031403455.1 Alphaproteobacteria bacterium
GCGCGGCGTCGCCGACGCGCCCTATGACGACGTCGCGCGCGTCAAGGCGATCATCGCCAAGCATCTCGCGCCCAAGGCGTCGGCGATGCTGATCGACCCGAACTACGCGTATGCGTCGACGATGCCGCACATTCCGCCGAGCTGCGGCGTGATCCACTCGCTCGAGCATCACGTCGTCGAGGACACGCCGGGTGGCAAGAAATCGCGCATGATCCCGGACTGGTCGCCGGCGAAGATCCGGCGCATCGGCGGCGACGCGGTGAAAGTGCTGGTCTGGCATCGCCATGATGCGAGCCCCGAGGTGAAGGCGCATCAGCTCGCTTTCGTCGAGGCGTGCGGCAAGGCGTGCAAGGAGGCGGATCTCGTCCATCTCCTCGAAGTGCTGATCTATCCGCTGCCCGGCGAAGCGACGCCGATGAGCCCGGCCGATCGCACGGAGCGCGCGATCCGCGCGGTGGAGGATTATCTCGACCCGCGCTTCAACGTCGACATCTACAAGCTCGAGCCGCCGATCCCGCTGCATGACGTGCCCGATCCGGACGGCCCGCAGGCCAAGGTGGCGCAGGCCGCCTATGACCGGCTGGCCAAGCAGCTGAAGCGGCCCTGGGTGCTGCTCTCGGCCGGAGCCGGCCCCGAGGATTTCGCGCGCCAGCTCGTCTATGGCTATCGCGCGGGCGCGTCGGGCTATCTCTGCGGCCGCGCGATCTGGCTCGACGCGTTCCACAAGTTTCCCGATTTCGGCGAGATGGAGCGCCTCGTCGCGCAGAACTCCGTGCCCTATGTCGATCGCATCAACGCGCAGACCGACAAGCTCGCGACGCCGTGGCACAAGCATGCCGGGTGGGGCGGCGCGCCCGAGATGTCGCTCGCCGGCCCCGATCTCGCGGCTTCCTATCCCGAGAGCTGAACGCGAACCGGGGTCTGGGCCGTCGCGCTCAGACCCCGCGCGCGCCGCGCGATTCGCTCCAGCCGATGTAGAGCCCTGCGGTGATGATGATCGCGGCGCCGGCCCAGGTCCACGCATCCGGCAGATCGCCGAACAGGACATAGCCGATCGCGACCGAGCCGACGAATTGCCAGTAGTTGAACGGCGAGATCACGCTCGCCGCCGCGTAGGTCATCGCGCGCGCGAGGCAGTAATGCCCGAAGGCGCCGATCAGCCCGAGGCTCGCGAGCAGCGCGGCGTCGGCCCAGGATGTCGGCATCACCCAGAACCACGGCATGGCGAGCGACAACACGATCGTCCCCGCGAGGACGCTGTAGACGATCGACGTCTCCGGTCGATCATGCCCGGCGACCATGCGCGCGAGGACCTGGTAGAGCGCGTAGAAGCCCGCGCTGACCAGGATCGCCATGCTCGCCCAGCCGAAGAACTCACCCCCTGGCCGGATGACGACGATCACGCCGGCGAAGCCGACCACGACGGCGATGAAGCGGTCGATCACGACGCGCTCACCGAGCATCGGCCAGGCGAGCAGCATGACGAGGAACGGCGACACGGAGTTGATGACCGATGATTCGGCGAGCCCGATATGCGGCAAGGCGATGAAGAACACCGTCGACGAGATCAACATGACAAGCGAGAGGCCGAGCTGGGCCGCCGGTCGCGTGGTGCGGAGCAAGGCCAATCCGTTGCGCGGCAGGAACAGGATGAGCACCCAGGCCAGATGTCCGGCAAAACGCGCCCAGACGATCTGCTCGGGCGGATAGCTGCCGGCCAGGAGCTTGCCGAATCCGTTCATGAACGGCAGAGCCGTGCCGGCAATGCACATCAGGGCGATGCCGAGGAGCGGGCGGTTGGAGCGGGCGGGTGTTGGCACGGGCGATGCGATCTGGGTCCCACTTCACCCGTTCGCGGCGTCGAGGTCACTTGCGGATTGCGATGTGCGGCAATGCGGTCCGCGCAGCGCCGAGGCGCGACCAGCTACCCGGATGAGCGGACCGGCAGTAACACTTCCTTCCGATCCTTGGGGCCATGGTTGCGTCGATCCGGCGGCGCGCGTGCGACGTGAAGCGCTCCGGCCATCGCAAGCGGAGCCGTCAATCGTGGTGGTGATCGAAGACCTCGCGCTGAGCGATGAGGTGCGGATGTTCATCGTCGGCGACGAGGGCCTGGTGTTCGTCGCCCATAGCCAGCAGCTCCATGCGCTCAACACCATGGCGTGCTTCATCTGGTGCGGGCTCGAGGAGCGGAGATCGCGCGCGGAACTCGTCGCCTCGGTCATGGACAGCTTCGGGCTCGGGACGGATCAGGCGTCACGCTATGTCGCCGACTGCCTCACGCTCTTCGACGGCTGGGGCGTCTTCGCAGGTCGCGTGCGTGAACCGGCGCCGCGCATGCCGTCCATCGCGCCGATGGCCCGCCGCATCGCGACGCCGGATCTCGAGTCGCGCATCCTGCGATGGCACCGCTATCGGCTGCTCGACGGTGTCGCCGAAATCGGGTTCTGCGACGATGTCGCCCATCACTGGGTGCACGCGCTGCTCGGTTATCTCGAAGCGCCGGGCGCTGCGCCGGTGACGACACGGCTGCATGTCGTGCCGACGGCGACGGGATATCAGATCGCGCGCGACAACATCCTGTGGCTGGACGACCTGGCGCCCGACCAGCTGGGGCCGCTGATCAAGGCACTGGTCTGGCAGGCTTGCGTGCGCGAGACGCCGCATGTGCTGAACATCCATGCCGGCGCCGTCGCCGATGGCGAGCACTGCATCCTGCTCCCCGGTCGGCCCGGCAGCGGCAAGTCGACTCTGTCGGCGGCGCTGGGCCGCTCCGGCTACACCTATCTGTCCGATGAGGTCGCATTGCTCGCGGCGCCCGATCTGCGGGTGCGCCCGGTGCCGCTCGCGATGTGCGTCAAGTCGACGGGGTGGGACGTCTTGGCGCCCTTCTATCCCGAGCTGACCAGCTTGCCGGTGCATCGGCGCGGCGACGGGAAGATCGTGCGCTATCTCCGGCCCCCGATCGAGCCGGCGCAGCTGCGCGCGAGCTACGCGGTGAGCCGGATCGTGTTTCCGCGCTACGTGCCGGGTTGCGCGACGACGCTGTGGCCGCTCGGCGCGGTGGAGGGATTGCGCCGGCTGCTCGGCGAATGCGTGTCGACGCCGACCGGGCTCACGATGGACTTGGTCGCGACGATGGTCGACTGGATCGGCCACGTGCACTGCGCGGAGCTGGAGCAATCCTCGATCCCGGATGCGATCGCTCGGCTGCGTGGCTCGGACGCGGCGCTGCCGCGACGTGGCCAGATTAAGCTTACCGCGCGATCGCGTGCTTCCAGTTTAGAGCGCTGAATTGTCAGAATTTCCAATGTTAACTGTCGCTGGATCTGACAGATCCGGAGCACATGATCTGACGATCGGGATTAACCAGCGCTCATCTGTTTGAACGCGCAGAGTTTCCACTATTGGCCCGAGACTTGCTGAGTGGTGTTCAGCCGCAGTCGATCGACGCGGTGGCCATGGAGCCCGTGAGTACGCGGGCATCGAGGAGAACATGATGAACGACAAGCAGACTCTCAGCGCCGCGGATCAGGCCCGTCGTGACTTCGTCAAGCGTGCCGGGCGGATCGCCGTCGCGGCGCCGGCCGCCGTGCTGCTTCTGAACGCCACGGCCAGGCAGGCCGGCGCGGCGGAAGTGCTTCCCTACGTGGTCGTCGACCCGCGCGGACCGGCCTGATCGATAACCGGCCGTCGCGATACGTCGACGGCCGGTCCTACCCTGCAGGGCCGGGGCTCTCTCGATAGACAGGCGGTATGACCTCATGCCACTCCAAATCGACGCCATCTTGGAAAACTGGAATCCTGCCGAGGAATTGCTGGTCGCTGCGGCCACGACGAGTGTGGACGCCATCGCCGCGGACCGCATCCGCGCACTGGCGGAGCTCGTCGACTGGCACGAACTCACGCGGCTCGCGCTCCGGCACGCCGTGGCGCCGCTGGTCTTTCGCATGCTCGCGCGCGTTGCCGGCGACCTGATGCCGGCGGACATGGCCGAGGCGGCGCGGCAGCATTGCGATCGACACGCCGTGGCGAATGTGGAGAAGAGCAACGAGCTGATCCGCACGCTGCGCGCCCTCCGTGACGCCGGCATCGAGGCGGTGCCGTTCAAGGGGCCGGTGCTCGCGGCGACCGCCTATGGCGAGATCGGCCTGCGCAGCTTTCGCGATCTCGACTTCCTGGTTCACGAGGAGGACACGGAGCGCGCGCTCGAAGTGCTGCGGGCGATCGGTTACAGGAGCGAGGTCAATCGCTTCACACCCGCGCAGGCGCGGGCGGAGCGGCGCTACTCGGGCCAGGATTTGATGATCCAGCGTGACAGCCGGATCGCCATCGAGCCGCATTGGGCGTTCGGTCCGCGCACCTGGGCACTCGACCTCGATTACGCTGGTCTCTGGCGCCGGTTGCGGCGGCGGAATTTCCGCGGCGCCGAGATCCTGATGCTGTCGCCCGAAGACACATTGCTCCTGCTCGCGATCCACGGATCCAAGGAGCAATGGGTGCGGCTGCAATGGATCTGCGATGTCGCGGAAGCGCTGCGGCGCTTTCCCAAGCTGGATTGGAGCATGCTGATCGCGCGCGCCCGGGCGGAGGGCTGCCTGCGCATGCTGCTGCTCGCGACGCGGCTCGCCGAAATCGTGCTCGGTGTCGCGCCGGTCGCGCAGATCCGGCCTCTGCTGCGCAGCGACCTCGTCGTCGACGAACTCGCGGCCGAGGTGATCGGCGGCATGTTCTCGGACCGGACCGAAACGCCGAGCATCTATCATGTGACCTCGTTTCGTCGGCGGCTGCGCGAGCGTCGGCGCGATCGCCTCGCCTATCAATGGCGCACGATCACGACGCCGCGCAGCCAGCACTATGCGCTGGTCGCGCTACCCGACGCGCTGTTCGGCCTCTATACGCCGATCAAGCTGGTGCACGATTATCTTCTGCTGCCGATCTGGTGGCTCATCGCGCCGTTGTGGCGACGCAATAGGCGGCCCCAGGCTTCGTCATAGGGATGCACCTGTCGTGTCGGGCCGTCCCGGTTCACGAGTTCCCGACCCTCGGCCGCCCAGCGGAAGATCCCGCCACGCAGATTGAGATGCGATAGCGGCGCGGCCAGTCGAGCGCTGCGCGCACCGACGGCGCAATAGAACACGACGCGCCGCCCCGCGATCATCGCGCCGTATCTGCGTTGCCACGCCGCGGGAGTCATATCGGGCGAGACGAGCGTGGCGCCTGGAATCGTGCTGATTGTTTGCTCGGCGGGCTGGCGCACGTCGAACAGCGCGACCTCACCTCGCGCCAACGTCATGGCGAGCTCGGTCGGCGTGATCTCCGCGCACGGATAGGCCAGCGCCACGGCCGCCTCGCATGAGGCGAGCGTGGTGTCCGGCGCGGTCGGATCGAATTGCAAGGCGGGCAGGGGTCGGACCGGGTTGAGATCCGACCCCCGAAATCAGGCCGCGCGTGCGCG
>JANNTF010000682.1:0-1994 GCA_031403455.1 Alphaproteobacteria bacterium
CACGGACGGCATCTACGTGCTGGAGATGTCGAGCTACCAGCTGGAAATCTCCGGTTCGATCACCTTCGATATCGCGGTCCTGCTGAACGTGACGCCCGATCATCTCGATCGCCATGGCGGCATGGCCGGGTACGTTGCAGCCAAGCGGCGCGTCTTCGACCGTCAGCAAGTACCCCAGATCGCCGTGATCGGAGTCGACGACGAGATCACGGCAGGCATCTGCGCCGAGCTGCAGCACAGTGGCGGCCGGACCGTCGTGCCGATCTCCGCGAACCGGCGCCTGTCGTCCGGCATCTTCGCGACCGACGGCATGTTGTTCGAAACGCAGGCCGACGGTGCCCGCGCCGTGTGTCCTCTCACCTCCATCGCGACGCTTCCGGGGCGCCATAACTGGCAGAACGCCGCCGCCGCCTTCGCTGTGTGCCGCGCGCTCGGTGTCGAGGAGAGCGCGATCGTCAAGGGCCTGATGTCGTATCCCGGGCTCGCCCATCGCCAGGAACGCGTTGCCGCACATCACGGCGTGATCTTCGTGAACGACAGCAAGGCGACCAATGCCGACGCCGCGTCGAAGGCGCTGGGCTGCTACGAAGCGATCTGGTGGATCCTCGGTGGTCGCGCAAAGGAAGGCGGGATCGAGCCGCTCGCCGAATTCTTCCCGCGCATCCGCAAGGCCTATCTGATCGGCGAGGCCGCCGACGCCTTCGCGGCCACGCTTAAGGATGCGGGCGTTGCGCATGTCCACAGCGTCACACTCGACGAGGCCGTTCGCGCGGCGTCACGCGACGCGGCCGCCGCGACCGATCGCACACGGGTGGTGCTGCTCTCCCCGGCCTGCGCGTCGTTCGATCAGTTTGCGAACTTCGAGGTGCGCGGCACGCAGTTCCGCCTACTGGTCCAGGATCTCGTGCGCACGGGCGCCGCCGCATGACGCCCGGCTTCGCACGCGCCGACAACTCGATGGTCGCCCGCTGGTGGTGGACCGTCGATCGCTGGTCGCTGGCCGCGCTTGCGGCCTTGCTCGCGATCGGCGCCGTGCTCGCGATGGCGGCGACGCCGGCCGTCGCCGAGAAGCTCGGGCTCGAGCCTTTCTACTTCGTGCGCCGGCAGTTCTCGCTGCTGCCGATCGCGATCGCCATCATGCTGACCGTATCGCTGCTCGACCTCTCGGGCGTGCGTCGGGTCGCCGCTTTCGTACTCGTCGCATCGATCGCGCTGCTCGCCCTCACCTTCCTCGTCGGGGTCGAGATCAAAGGCGCGCGGCGGTGGATCAATCTGCCCGGTTTCTCGCTGCAGCCTTCCGAATTCGTGAAGCCCAGCTTCGCGGTCATCGCGGCATGGCTGTTCGCGCTGCAGCGCCGCCACACGGGCGTGCCTGGCGATCTCGTCGCGATCGCCGGCTACCTGCTCGTGCTCGGCCTGTTGCTGCTGCAACCCGATGTCGGCATGGCGGTCGTCGTGTCGGCCGTGTGGTTCGCCCAGTATTTCCTCGCGGGCTTGCGCATGCTCTGGGTGCTCTTGATGGCGGGCGCGGGCGCGGCGGCGCTGACGGGCGCGTATTTCGTGTTCCCGCATGTCGCGAGCCGGATCAACCGCTTCCTCGATCCCAGTTCCGGCGACACGTATCAGGTATCGCGTTCGCTCGAAGCCTTCACCAATGGCGGCCTCTCGGGGCGCGGCCCGGGCGAAGGCACAGTCAAGGCGCACCTTCCCGATGCGCATTCCGACTTCATCTTCGCGGTCGCCGGCGAAGAGTTCGGGCTGATCGTATGCCTGCTGATCGTCGTGTTGTTCGCGTTCGTGGTGTTGCGCGGCGGAGCGAAGGCCACCCGCGAAGAGCTGCAGGCCCTCGTGGGCGAGCGCCTCTAGCGCATCTACATTCCCGCCGAAGTGCGCTTCGTGGGCTCGCTGCCCGAGAGCTCGGTGGGGAAGGTCGACCGGAAGGCGCTGCGGCAGGTTCTCGCCGGGTAGGAGCGGTCGCGCGCGGCGTCACCGGC
>JANNTF010000683.1:0-4804 GCA_031403455.1 Alphaproteobacteria bacterium
AGATCTCGAGCGGTCGGAACACGGTGACATTGAGTTCGCTGGCCTTGCGCGTCAGGTCGCCGAGCCCGATCACCGACGCCAGGGACGACATCTTCACGATATAGATCAGCTGATTGCCGAGGGGCGGCAGGATGCGCCGGATCGCCTGTGGCAGCACGATCAGACGCATCTCCTGCCAGGGTCGCAATCCCACCGCACGTGCCGCTTCGCGCTGTCCGCGCTCGATCGACTGGATGCCGCCCCGGAAGATCTCGGCTTCGAACGCGCTATCGCAGAGTCCGATCGCCAGCATGCTGGCCGCGAAAACCGTGATCTGAAAGCCGGTGATGGTCGGCACGCCGTAGAACACCCAGAGCAGCATCACCAGGATCGGGATTGATCGGAAGACCTCGACATAGACCCGATTGACTCCCGCAAGAGGGCGCCAACGCGAGAGCCAGCCGGTGAGTCCGGGCGCAACGAAGGGATGCGTGCGCGCTTTGTCGAATTCCGGCACGAGCCGTCGAAACGGCGTCCACCCGGCCAGGCCCATCAGCGCGATCAGCAGGCCGGCCGAGAGCGACAGCACCAACGTACACAGCGACAGCAGGATCGTGTCGAAGAACCCCTCGACCAGGAAGCCGATATTGACGCGTCCCTGAACCGTGAACGGCGAAACGACATGCCAGCCCCAGTTGAAACCCGTATCGGCGCAGCCGCTCAGTGTCGCGATGGCGGCTAGTGCGATGCATCCGCGGGGATGCGTGCGCGTCATTCCGGTCGGTAGGCCGTGCACTCGACCTCGACCGTGATATCCGGGTGGAAGAACGCGCTCATGTAGATCCAACCCAGCGCAGGGCGGATATCCTTGAAGATCTCCGCGTGCGCGCGCCCCGACTCGATCCAGTGCTTTGGATCGACGACGTAGATGCGCGTCTTGATCACATCCTCGAATCCCATGCCGAGCTCAGTGAGCGCCTCGCCCACCATCCTCAGACTGACCTGCGTCTGGCGATAGACATCTCCGGGAAACAGGATGGTGCCGTCGGGAGCAGCCGGCGAGCACAAGCTCGTCTCGACGAGATTGCCGATGCGCACGGCGCGCGCGTAGCCGTTCTGCGCTTCCCAGGGACGCGACGTCGTGACGATCTGGCGTTTCATGGGCAGGGACCTGAACACTGGGCGGGCGACTGTGCAACATCGGAGTTCGGCGCTGCTGAAAATATCGGCTGCTGGCGCGAAATCATGATCGATGCGCTGCCTTGACGCCTTGGGAATGCGGTGCTCACACTCCAACGCTCACACACATGGAGACACGCATCATGGATCGCCGCTCGTTGCTTGCCGGAGGCATCGGCCTCAGTGCCGCTGCACCGCTCTTGACCGCGTCCGCGCCAGCGCTTGCTCAGGCGTCGACGACGCTTCGTTCGCGCCTGGCGACGATCCAACAAAACGGCGTCGTTCGGTGCGGCGTGACAGGCGACTACAATCCGATGAGCTTTCGCGATCCGCAGACGCGCGAGCTCAAGGGTCATCAGGTCGATTGCGCGAACAAGCTCGCGGCCGACATGGGCGTGAAGGCCGAGTTCATGCCGACGACCTGGGCGACGCTCGTCAATGGCCTCACGGCGAACCAGTACGATATCGTCACGTCGGGCAGCTCGATGAGCGTGCCGCGCATGAAGGCGTCGGTGTTCTCGAATCCCTGGGGTCGCAACGCCTTCCTGCCGCTCGCGCGCAAGGAGATGGCGGACAAGATCAAGAGCTGGGAAGACCTCAACAATCCGAACATCCGCGTCGGCTTCAATCTCGGGACGACGTTCGAGCAATTCGTGCAGGCCGAGCTGCCCAAGGCGACCGTGCGGCGGGTCGAGGCGCCGGTGCGCGACTTCCAGGAACTACTCGCGGGTCGCGTCGACGTGACCATCACCAGCCTGATCGAAGGCTCGCAGCTGTCGCGTGAGCATCCGCAGCTGACGATGCTGCTGCGCGACACGCCGAAGAACTCGATTCCGCTGTGCTTCATGACGCCACTCGAGGATTTCGCGTGGTTGAACTTCATCAACAATTGGGTCGTGCTGCATCAAGCGAGCGGGTTCTTCGACCAGCTCAGCGAGAAGTGGCAGCTGACGATGGCCAAGACCTGATCTCTCATCCCCGCCTCCTCTCACGGGAAGGCGGGGACGAGCCATCCGACCATGCGGTATTCGATCTGGTCTCTCGCGCGCAATGCGCTCACGGGGCATGCGCATTGGCCGCGCGCGTGGCGCGATCCGCCGCTGCAGAAGCGCTACGACGCGGTCATCATCGGCGCCGGGGGGCATGGGTTGGCGACGGCCTATTACCTGGCCAAGCAGCACGGTCTCACGCGCGTCGCCGTGCTCGAGAAATCCTGGCTCGGCGGCGGCAACACGGCGCGCAACACGGTGACGATCCGCGCCAACTATCTGCGCGAGCCATCGGTGCGCTTCTATGCCGAGAGCATCAAGCTCTGGCAGGAGCTGTCGCAGGAGCTGAACTACAACGTGATGTTCAGCCAGCGCGGCCAGATCGACCTCGTCCAGAGCTGGGCCAAGCTGCGCGATCTCAAGCGCCGCCAGGCGACCCTGCGCCTTGTCGGCGTTCCCTTCGAGATCATCACGCCGGCGCAAGTCCAGGCTCGCATTCCGGCACTTGATCTTTCCGGTTCGACGCGGTTTCCCGTGCTGGCGGCGAGCTGGCATCCCACGGCAGGTATCGCGCGCCACGATGCCGTCGCCTGGGGCTATGCGCGGGCGGCGGATGCACGCGGCGTCGACATCATCCAGAACTGCGAAGTAACGGCGATCCGTCGCAGCGGTGGCCGGATCGTCGGCGTCGAGACGACGCGCGGCAGCGTCGATGCGGCGAAGGTCGCGCTCGCCGTCGCCGCGCATGCCGGCGTGCTCGCAGCCAGCGCCGGGCTCAGGCTGCCGATCGAGACCGTGCCGCTGCAGGCTTTCGTTTCCGAGCCGCTCAAGCCGATGCTGGACGTCGTTCTCAACATCCCGCAGCTGCAGACCTATCTGTCGCAGAGCGACAAGGGTGAGCTCGTGATCGGGGGCGGCGCGGATGGCTATCCATCCTACGTCGCGCGCGGGAGCTTTGTGCTGGTCGAGGACATCGTGGCGGCGATGCTGTCCTTGTTTCCCGGACTCGCGCGCGTCGGCTTCCTGCGCCAATGGGCCGGGAATATCGATGTGAGTCACGACATCACGCCGATCATCTCGCGACTGTCGATCGACGGGTTGTATGCCAGCGCCGGCTGGGGCTCCGGCGGCTTCAAGGCGATTCCGATCGGAGGCGTTGCGCTCGCGCATCTGATGGCGACCGGCGTGCCGCTGCCTGCCGCCGAGCATCTCGGCTTCGCGCGTTTCGAAACCGGCCGGCTCCTGTTCGAGACCGCTGGCGCCTCCAACCGAAGCTGATCGCATGCTGCTCGTCACGTGCCCCTTCTGCGGTCCGCGCAATGAGAACGAATTCGTCTGCGCGGGCGAAGTGGTGTCCCGTCCGGCGGACCCCGCTGCGCTCGGCGACGCGGCCTTGACCGAGTTCCTCTATCTCCGCGCCAACATCAAGGGTCGACACGACGAGCATTGGTGGCACAAGCATGGCTGTCGGCAATGGTTCCGCGTCGCACGCGACACCGCCGATAATCGGTTTGCGCCATGAGCGGCTATCGACTGCCGAACCTGGCACGCGGCGCCGCCCTGCGCTTCAGCTTCGATAGCCGACCTCTGCTCGGCTACCAAGGAGAGACCCTGGCCGCTGCCCTGCTGGCGAATGGTGAGCGCGTCGTCGCGCGCAGTTTCAAGTACCACCGCCCGCGCGGGGTCTACGGGATCGGCCTGGAGGAACCCAACGCGATCGTGGCGCTCGATGATCAACCCCATGCGCTTGCGACGCGTGTCGCCCTGCGCGACGGGCTGGCGGCGCGCGCGGTCAACGCCTGGCCTTCGGCGCGATTCGATGTGCGTGCGATCCATGATGTGTTCGGTCGCTTGATGCCGGCGGGCTTCTACTACAAGACATTCATGGGTCCGGGACGTGGCTGGCGTCTCTATGAGGGGTTCATCCGTCGCGCGGCGGGGCTGGGGCGTATCGGGCCGGCGCCCGCGCAATGGCGCACGCAGGCGCAGCACGCGCATGGCGATGTGCTCGTGGTCGGCGCCGGTCCAGCCGGAATCGCCGCCGCTTTGACGCTGGCGCGCGCGGGTTGTCGCATCATCATCGCCGACGATGGCGTATTTCCATGCGGGGTCGAAGCCGATGGTGCGGCGGTACTGATCGACGGTCGTGACGCCGCTACCTGGTTCGCGGCCGCTACCGCCGAACTCGACGCCATGCCCTCTGTGCGGCGACTCGCCGATACTCTGGTGACCGGACTTTACGATCACGGCTTTGCGACCGCGGTCGAGCGCCAGCCCAGCGCTGGGCTGGATCAGCGGATGTGGAAGCTGCGCACGCGCGCCGTCGTGCTCGCGACCGGCGCAATCGAGCGGCCACTGATCTTCGTCAACAATGATCGACCCGGCGTGATGTCGCTGGCCGCGGTGCGTGGCTATGCACAACGCCACGGCGTCGCCTGCGGGCGAAACATCGTGGTGTTCGCGAACAACACGGCTGCCTATGCCGATGCCGCCGCGCTCAAACGCCTGGGCGTTGGGGTCAGCGCGATCGTCGATCCGAGGCGCGGCATCGACCCCCCCCCCGTCGCGTGCGTGAGCGCGCACGGCATCGCGGTGATCGCAGGCCATGCCGTCAACGTTGTCGCCGGCCGCACGGTCGAAGGCGTCAGCATAGCCCC
>JANNTF010000684.1:0-1159 GCA_031403455.1 Alphaproteobacteria bacterium
CGTCGCGCTCGGCGCCGATCCGGCGAACCTGCATTTTTTCGATAAGGCGACAGGATTTCGCCTCTGACATCGCAACACAGCAAGGGAGAGAACGATGAAGCGCAGACAACTTCTCACAACGACCGCGGCGACCACGGCCGCGGCGGCCTTCGGCGCGCCCGCCATCGCCCAGGCGCCCAAGAAGATCGCGTTCATGACGTGGAACCTCGTCCATCTCGAGAGCCACATCAAATCCTGGATCCAGGGCTTTACGGCGACGCGGCCGGGTGTCGAGATCGAGTGGATCGACAAGAAGGGGCCGGAGCTGCCGGCCTATTATCAGACCCAGCTCGCGGCGAGCACGCCGCCCGATGTGATCGACATCCAAGGCGCGCTCGGTCTGGAGTACGCAGGGCAGGGCGCGTTGCTCGATCTGAGCTCACGCCTCGGCGCGGAAGGCGCGGTCAAGAGCCGCTACGACCAGGACTACCTCTCGAACTGGGTGTTCGAGGGCAAGAACTACATGGTGCCGTATTACGTGTCGAAGACATTGCTGTTCTGGAACAAGACTCGATTCAAGGATGTCGGGTTGGACAAGGCGCCGACCAGTCTCGAAGAAATCCTCGTGGCCGCAGACAAGATCAAGGGCGGCGAGAAGACCGGGCTGCTGACCCTGAACTTCGATTGGCTCTACTGGCCATTCCTGCAGATGAGCGGCGTCGAGCTCCTCTCGGCCGATCTCAAGACCGCGACGTTCAACACGGCCAAGGCCGCCGAGGTGATCACGAAGCTCGCCGAGGCGACGAAGTCCGGCGCGATCAACCCGATCTCCTGGACCGGTCGCTGGGTCGAGCCGAACGAAGCCTTCGCGACTGGCAATGTCGGCATGCTGCACGCCCACGCGCCGGCCTATTTCTGGATCAAGGGCAAGGGGCCGTGGATCAACGGCGACACGCTGGGTGCCGCGCATGTGCCCGGCAACTGGGCGACGCCGAATTCGCACGGCCTCGGCATCTCCAAGGGGTCGAAGAATCCCGACCTCGCCTGGGACTTCGTGAAATACCTCACCGACAACGACGTGGCCGACAAGTTCTCGCGCACGGCGAGTGTGCTCACGGGCAACAAGACGGTGGACAAGGCCCAGCTCGATCGCCTGCAGAAGGACGACCCGCTGGCCTTC
>JANNTF010000685.1:0-1281 GCA_031403455.1 Alphaproteobacteria bacterium
CTGGTCGCAGTGATGGAAACCCAGCCATAGCCCGAAGCGATCCGACAGCGAGACCTTCTCCTCCGTCGCCTCGCCCGGATTGATCGCGGTCGCGCGTTCGTTGTCGATCATCTCGCGTGGCATCAGGTGGCGGCGGTTCGACGTCGCGTAGAACACCACATTGTCCGGCCTGCCCTCGACGCCGCCTTCCAGCACTGCCTTCAGGGATTTGTACGATGCGTCGTGCTGATCGAACGACAGATCGTCGCAGAAGATCACGAACCGACGTGAACTCGCGCGCACGAGGACGAGCAGTTGCGGCAGGGTCGGTATGTCCTCGCGATGGATCTCCACCAACGCAAGCGCATGCGCGCGCTCGGCATTGACCGCGCCGTGGACCGCCTTCACCAGCGAACTCTTGCCCATGCCGCGCGCGCCCCAGAGCAGGGCGTTATTGGCGGGCAGTCCCGTGGTGAAGCGGCGCGTGTTCTCCAGTAGGATGTCGCGCTGCCGCTCGATGCCATGCAGCAGCGCGATGTCGACGCGGTTGACCGTCTTGACGGGCGTCAGCCGCGCCGAATCCGCATGCCAGACGAAAGCGTCCGCCGCAGCCAGATCGCTCGGCGGCGGGTTCGGCGGCGCACCGCGTTCCAACGCCACGGCGATTCGATCGAGCAGGGAAAGCAGGCGAGCGTCGTCCATGCGAACTCGGGAAATTGGGTCAGAGCAGCCGCGTGCCGCGGGGCGTCACGTGAGCGGCGGACCCTAGTGGCCCGTGCCCTGAGGGGTCAACCCTAACGCCTTGCCGTCATTGCATTCCCGAGAACGGCTTGTATAGTCCGGCCGCCTCGCGACAGCGCCGATTCATGCGAGGTTTCCCCCATACCGAAATCTTTCCCAACGAGGGAACGTCGACGATGTTCATTTCTCCGGCTTATGCGCAGGCCGCCGATGGCGGCGCCTCGATGTTGATGCAGCTTGCGCCGCTCGTTCTCATTTTCGTGGTGTTCTATTTCCTGCTGATCCGGCCGCAGCAGAAGAAGGTCAAGGATCACCGGGCGATGCTCGACGCGGTCAAGCGCGGCGATGTGGTCGTGACGACCGGCGGCTTGATCGGCAAGGTTGTGCATGTCGACACCACCGAGATCGGGCTCGAACTCGCTCCCAACGTGCGCGTGAAGGCGGTCAAGGGAATGATCGCCGAGATCCGCGCGAAGACCGAACCGGCCTCGGGCGACGCATCCGCCGAGCCGCGCAAGCCAAAGCCGCCGAAGGGGGAGGGCGCCTATTACGCACGGCTTT
>JANNTF010000686.1:0-5129 GCA_031403455.1 Alphaproteobacteria bacterium
CAGCGCCTTGGTGAGTTCGGTCTTACCGACACCGGTCGGCCCGAGAAATAGGAACGAGCCGAGCGGCCGGTTGGGATCCTGGAGCCCGGCGCGTGCGCGGCGGACCGCCTCGGCGACGGCCGTGACCGCTTCGTCCTGACCAACGACCCGAGCGGACAGGATCTTCTCCATCTGCAGCAGTTTTTCGCGCTCGCCGCCAAGCATCTTGTCCACGGGCACACCGGTCCATCGCGACACCACGCCCGCGATATCCTGATCGGTGACCTCCTCATTGAGCATGCGCGTACCGGAACCCTGGCCTTGGGTTGCGGCAACGTCGCGCTCCAGCGCCGGAATGACGCTGTACTTCAACTCTCCCGCCTTTGCGAGATCGCCTTTGCGCTGCGCCGCGTCGAGCTCCTGGCGAACGTGGTCAAGCCGCTCCTTGAGTTTCTGCGACCCCGCGAGCTTGGTCTTCTCCGACTTCCAGACGGAGGTTAGATCAGCCGATTGCCTTTCGAGTTCGCCGAGTTCGACATCGAGCTTGGCAAGACGATCCTTGGACGCAGGATCGGTCTCCCGCTTGAGCGCCTCACGTTCGATCTTCAGCTGCATGATTCGCCGGTCGAGTTCGTCGATCTTCTCGGGTTTCGAATCCACAGCCATTCGGAGCCGACTTCCCGCCTCGTCGATGAGATCGATCGCCTTGTCGGGCAGGAAACGGTCCGTGATGTAGCGGTTCGACAGCGTCGCCGCAGCCACGATCGCTCCATCGGTGATGCGCACGCCATGATGGAGTTCGTACTTCTCTTTGAGTCCACGCAGAATCGAGATCGTGTCTTCGACCGTCGGCTCCGATACGAACACCGACTGAAAGCGCCGCGCCAACGCCGCATCCTTTTCGATGTGCTTGCGGTACTCGTCCAGCGTGGTCGCGCCGACGCAATGCAGCTCGCCGCGCGCTAGCGCGGGCTTGAGCATGTTGGATGCGTCCATCGCGCCATCTGCCTTGCCGGCGCCAACCAACGTGTGCAACTCGTCTATGAACACGATGATCTCGCCCGCAGCGCTCTGGATTTCCTGGAGAACGGCCTTCAGACGCTCCTCGAACTCGCCGCGAAACTTGGCGCCAGCGACCATCGCACCCAGATCGAGGGCAAGCAGCTTCTTGTCCTTCAGGGATTCCGGCACATCGCCGTTGACGATACGCTGGGCAAGCCCTTCGACGATCGCGGTCTTGCCGACGCCGGGCTCACCGATCAGGACGGGATTATTCTTCGTGCGTCGTGCGAGCACCTGAATCGTGCGTCGGATCTCCTCGTCACGACCGATGACCGGATCTAGCTTGCCGGCTCGCGCCGCCTCGGTGAGGTCACGCGAATACTTCTTGAGCGCATCGTAGTTGGCTTCCGCCGTCGCGCTGTCGGCCTTGCGGCCCTTGCGGACTTCCTCGATGGCCGCATTGAGTCCCTGTGGCGTTAGCTTCGAGTCGGCCAGAATCTTTTGAGCCGGCGTGTTGGACGTGATCATCAAGGCCAACAGCAACCGCTCGGCAGTGACGAATGAATCACCGGCTTTCTCCGCGATCTTCTCGGCCTGCTCGAAGATTCGCGCGAGTTCAGGCGCCAGATAGACTTGACCGGCTCCGGCACCTTCGACTTTCGCCTGCTTTGCGAGTTCCGCATCCACGGCGACGAGAGCCTTCTGCGGATCAGCGCCAGCTGCGCGCATGAGGTTGGCGCCAAGCCCCTCCGTGTCGTCGAGCAGGACCTTGAGCAGATGCTCTGGCGCCAGCCGCTGATGCCCGGAGCGTTGGGCGAGGGTCTGAGCACTCTGGAGAAATCCGCGCGAACGCTCGGTATATTTTTCGAGATTCATCTGGGTCGAGCCTCTTTGGTTGGTCCCCGATTGGGCGACATGGGTTCGAGGGCCCCGAGATGGCGGCCCGCCTGCGATATGGCTTTCACACGCGATCGCCACAAGAGCGCGCGACGGATTGACACGCCCCAGCGACGAGCCAAGATGCCGGCCCCCATGAGCAGATGAGTCAGATGATTGCGACCGTTGCGCAGATCTATCGTTATCCCGTCAAAGGCCTGACGCCCGAGGCCATGACCGAAGCATTGGCTACTCCCGGCGAGGGTCTGCCCTATGACCGGCGCTACGCGTTGCACGTCGGCAACAATCCATTCGACCCGATCGCCCCGCAATGGATGGCGAAAACGAATTTTCTGATGCTGATGCGCGACGAAAGGCTGGCCAAGCTGCGCACACGCTTCGATCCCGCAACCAGCATCCTGACGGTCGATCGCGACGGGAAGACAGTAGTACGCGGCAATCTCGCCGACGCTGCGGGGCGCATGGTCCTCGAGCAGTTTTTCGCCGCCTATATGGGGGGGGACATTCGACGGCATCCGCGCATCGTGGAAGCGCCGGACCACATGTTTTCCGACGTCGCGGCCAAATTCGTCTCGGTGATCGGCCTCGCCAGCATTGCCGATCTCGAACGCGTGGTGCGTGGACGAGTAGATCCGTTGCGCTTTCGCGCCAATGTCTATGTGGAAGGCCTGTCGCCGTGGGCCGAGTTCGACTGGATCGGACAGGAGATCCATATCGGCGCTGTCCGGAGCAAGATCATCAAGCGGATCAAACGCTGCGCCGCGACCAATGTCGACCCGGGCACGGGAGCGCGAGACATGAACATCCCGCTGTCGCTCCAGGATGCATACGGCCACAACGACTGCGGTGTCTACGCAGAGATCTTGTCGCCAGGGACGATGAGGCCCGGAGATCCGATCGCGAGTGGCTGACGCGCGGCCCGGTGGCCACTCAGTCGGGCTGGCCGTCCGAGCCGCCATTGCCAACGGCCGCATAGCCAGACGGAACCACTGTCGCCCCTCCGCCATGCGGGTTGACGGGTTGGTGCATGCCGCCGCCTTGACGCATGACCACCTGAGGAGGTTGCTGACCACCGGGCATCTGAGCATCCGCGGGAGCCTGCCCCTGCTGATAGCGTTGGTCCTGATCCCCTTGCGGCTGCCCCTGTCCGTGGCCCTGAAAATTCTGATTGGGATTGGGCCGCTGCTGGTACCCGCCACTCTCGTTGATCAGACGATAGTAGTGTTCGGCATGCTGGAAGTAGTTCTCTGCCGCGACTCGATCACCGGAGGATTGGGCATCCCGCGCGAGAGCGACGTATTTTTCCAGAATCTGGAAAGCATTACCGCGGACTCGAACGTCCGGACCATTCGAGTCGAAACTCTGTGATCGGATCGGCAGGTTCGGGTTATGCGGCTGTTGATTAAAGGGTTTGCGGCCGCTATTCCGGCCCCGCTGACGCTTCATGGATCTCTGACCAAAATTGTTGATTTCATAGCCCTTCTCGGGCTTCCCAGTTCGTGTACGCCTCAAGTCAAGAGGGCGGCCACATGGATCCGGTCTCGTCACACCTTGATGCTTGCCTGCTTCGGCAAGACACGCCGTCGCCGCGATTGATCGTGACCGGCATCGCGTATCGACACTTGGACGATACAGACATTATCCTACGGGTCCGAGCTCGGGTTTCCAAGCGAGAATTGCCACTCAGCTGCAGATACGGCTCGCGCCCACCACACGCACGATACCGGCCAGGTCGGCCCAGCTCCGTGTCAATCTGAGCCCGGGTTGAGCCGATAGTACCGCTTGCACAGCGGTGGCCTGTTGCTGCCCCACCTCAAAAAGCGCCACGCCACCTCGTCGCAGCAATCGTGTGAGGCGGGGTGCGAAACGGCGAAAAAACCGTAACCCGTCGACCCCACCATCGAGCGCGAGCCGGGGTTCGAACGCGGCGACATCGCGCGCCAGAGTCGCCAAGTCAACACTTGGCACATAGGGGAAATTGGCGACCAGCACTGCCGCCGACTCCGGCAGCGACACGAGATCACCGTCCAGGATCCATCGTACGCGGTTTGCCACCCCCAGGGCGCGCGCATTCTCGTTCGCGAGCACCAGGGCTTCGGGCACCACATCCACACCGATGCCGCGCGCACTGCGCAATTCATGCAGCAGAGCGATCAAAACGCATCCCGTCCCTGTGCCGATGTCCAAGATGTCGATCACCACATCCCGCGACGGCAAGAGGCTCAGCGCTGCCTCGACGAGGGTCTCGGTGTCTGGCCGCGGAATCAACGTCACGGGCGAAACGGCAAAGCGCAGGCCCCAGAATTCGCGATGGCCGACGAGATGCGCAACGGGCTCCTGATTTGCGCGACGTGCGACGAGGGCCGAGAACCGGGTCAACGCGATCGCCGCCACTTCTTGCTCAGGCCAACCGACAAGATGCTCATGTGTTGCGCCCAATACGTCAGCCAGCAGGACGCGTGCGTCGAGCGCGGCCGAGTCGCTGCCGGCGGCGCTCAGCCGGACGCGCGCGGCGCGCAAGGCCTCGGCGATGGTCGTCATGCCGACAGGCTTGCCAGTCGCGTCGCGCGATCCTCGGAGATGAGGGCGTCGACGAGTTCGTCCAACGCGGCCCCCGCAAGCACGTGCTCGAGCTTGTACAGCGAGAGATTGATGCGGTGATCCGTCACACGGTTCTGCGGGAAATTGTAGGTTCGGATACGCTCGGAACGATCCCCCGAGCCGACTTGATTGCGTCGATCCGCTGCACGCGCGGCATCCTGGCGCGACCGCTCGGCCTCGTAGAGACGTGCCCGCAAAATCTTCATCGCCTTCGCCTTGTTCTTGTGCTGCGACTTCTCGTCCTGCTGCGACACCGCCACGCCGGTTGGCAGATGCGTGATGCGCACGGCGCTGTCGGTCGTATTCACGTGCTGGCCGCCGGCGCCTTGCGCGCGAAACACGTCGATGCGCAGATCCTTGTCTTCGATCCGGATATCGACCTCTTCGGCCTCCGGCAGAACGGCGACGGTGGCGGCCGAAGTGTGGATGCGTCCCGACCCTTCTGTCTCGGGGACCCGTTGGACGCGATGCACACCGGACTCGAATTTGAGGCGCGCGAATACCCCATTGCCAGTGATATTCGCGATCCCCTCCTTGAGTCCGCCGAGCCCGGTGTCGGCGAACTCCATGA
Source organism: Alphaproteobacteria bacterium (assembly GCA_031403455.1). GTDB lineage: Bacteria > Pseudomonadota > Alphaproteobacteria > CACIAM-22H2 > CACIAM-22H2 > CAIOSQ01. The sequence continues at coordinate 5,051 of JANNTF010000686.1, forward strand.
TCTCGAACTGCCAGCCGCGCAGCGCGGCATAGCGCTGATACATCCGAAAGAGCTCTGACGCGAACAGCGCCGCCTCTTC
>JANNTF010000687.1:0-8719 GCA_031403455.1 Alphaproteobacteria bacterium
CGCGCCACATCGGCCGCGGCTTCGAGCGATGCCTTGGGGCTGGCGATCATCCGGAACTCCGCCGTGGCCAGCCGCCGGTCGCCGGGCTTCGGCGTTTCGGCATCGGCCTGGGCGAGGCGCTCACGGCAGCTGGGCGGGGGCTCGATGCGATATTTGACGAGGATGGCGCGCGCTTCGGCGAGCGTCGTCGGATCGGGCACCGTCGGCCCGGATCCGATCGTCGAGGGATCATCGCCGGGCACATCGGAGATCGCCAGGGTCACGATCGGCGCGGGCGCGGCGGCCGCGGTCAATCGTCCACCGGCGATGCGCGAGAGATGCTTCCTGACCGCGTTCATGTCCGTGATGTTGGCGCCCGAGCGCAGCAAGGCCGAGGTGAGCGCGCGAAACTCCTCCAGGGTCACCGGCGCTTGCGGCAAGGCCAGCAGCGCCGAGCCACCGCCCGACATCAACGCCAGGACGAGATCGTCGGGGCCAGCACTCGCCGCGAGCGCCAGCATCCGCTCGGCCGCCTGCGGCGCGCGCAGATCCGGCACCGGATGCGCGGCCTCGACGATCTCGATGCGCGTGCAGGGGACGCCGTGACCGTCGCGCGTGACGATCAGGCCCTCCAGCCGCGCGTGCTGCGCGTAATGGCGCTCGGCCGCTTGCGCCATCGCGGCCGACGCCTTGCCAGCGCCCACGACGATCAGCCGATTCCTCGGGGGCGGCGGCAGGTGCGGCGGCACGCAGAGCTGCGGCTGCGCGGCGGCAATGCTGAAGCGAAAGAGCGATTCTAGGAATTCGCGCGGGCTGGCTGTCATCGCGCGCAGCGTAACCGCAGCGCGGCGTGAAGCAAACCGGTCCCGCGTGGCCGGTATCACCGGCGCTGCGCGACCCAATGCACCTCGCCGTATTCGCGCTTGTTGACCGGGCCGAGGATGGACTGCGCCGTCGTGCCGAGTTCCGCGCGCCCGCGCATCGTGCCGTCGCCGACCTCGCCCACGAACCGATAGGCGAGCGTGGCGCCCTCGATCGGATGGAAGCTCTCCAGCTCGATGCGGCCACCCGACAGCTTGCCCGCGATCGGATTGGTCGACGCGCGCATGCAATGCGCGCCGGTGACCGCCGCGCCCTGTTGGCGAAGGTCGAAGACATGGACGACTTCGCCGGCGGTCATGCGGACGCGCACGTCCCACATGCCGGCGATGTCGGGTTCGGACGACGGCGGCGCCGCGGACATGGCGCCCGCCGAGGCGGTGCCGAGTTCCGCCGCGATGCGCTGACCGACGATCAACGCCTCACCCGGCTGCAGGTTGAACGGCAGCACCACGATGGAATTCTCCTGCGCGAAACGATCATCGACCTGGACGCTCGGGTCGCCGGCGGCCAGCCGCGCGCGCAGCTGCGGCCCGTCGAGCCCGATGCGGGCGCGGTCCCAGGTCACGCGCAGCCGCGGCGTCGGCTCGTCCGGTCCGGACAGCTTGAAAATCTCGGTCGTCACGCCGCGCGCTTTCTCGGCGGCGGCGGCGAGGATCGCGAGCTCGGCGCGATAGGTCTTCTCCTCCTGCACCGCATCGTGGCCGCTGATCCAGCGCTCGACCGCGGCGACCAACCCGGCGATCTCCTCCTTGCTGACCTTGAGGTGCCGACCGATGCCGGTATGCGGCGCCGTATTGAGGGCGGCGGCCGCGATCCATCCCGGCTCGCCCAGCAAGATGCCGGTCGATTGCGGTCCGCGCAGATATTTCCCGCCCGAATAGGCGACCATCGATGCGCCGCGCGCGAGATAGGGATCGGGGTTGTTGGGATATTCCGATGCCGCATCGACGAGCACGGGAATCCCGCGCGGTCGCGCGAGCGCGACGCAATCCTCGAGCTTCATCGTCGCCTGCGGGTCGAAAGTCCCGAGCACGGCGACCAGCGCCGCGGTATCCAGCGCGCGCGCCATCTCGTCAGGCGTGCCGGCCTCGACGATCTCCAGGCCGCTCGCGCGCATCGCGTGATCGTAGGAGAAGCGACTGCCGCGTGGCATCACGATGTGGCGCTGCGGCCAGTCGATGCGCGGCAGCCGCACGATGCGTTCCGGATCGCCGCCGGTCGCAGCCCCCGCCGCCGCGACGAACAGGGCCCCCGAACCGCCCGACGTGACGAGTGAAGCTGGCGCGCCCAACAACTCGGCGATGCGCTTTCCTGCCGCATCCAGGAGCTGCGGCACGTTCACGAAGCGCGTCGAAGCCGCGACCATCGCTTGCACGACTTCGGGCGCCATCCGGCTGCCGCCATAGACGGTGCGCGACCCGCAGCAATTGATGAACGCGCGCAAGCCGAGCAACTCGAAAGGATCGGCATTCGCGCCGGGACTCTCGATCGTCTCACGAAAACTCATGTCCTCCCCCTTCCAACACGCGACGCGCGATCACGCCGGTTTGCGCACCATCAGCGTCAAGGCGTCGCGCAGGATCTCGACCTTGGCCGGCATCGCGGCGATGACGTCGCCGTCGGCCTGGATCGGCATGCCGGCCGGGCCCTCGAATGTCAGCTCGGTCACCTCGATCGTCTCGACGCCGCGCGCCATCGTGAGCTTGCCGCGGCCGAGCGCAAGCACGTAACGCAGATGCGCGATGCGCCCGGGCAGCGGTGCGAGCACGAGTTGAAGGCTCGGCGACGCGTGGGCGGCCAGCGGCGCCACGACGAATGCGCCGCCATAGTACTTGCCGTTGGCGGCGATCGCGGCGCCGGCACGCCGCGTCGTGCCGTTGACGATCACATCGAAGAGCTGAGGCCGCCGGCCGAGGAGTTGCGCAAGAGCGGTCCACACATAAGCCAGGCGGCCGAACAGGCGCTTCGCGGTCGGATTGATGCGCGCGACCACCTCGGCATCGAGGCCGACGCTCGCCATCTGCACGAAGCGACGGCCATTCACGCTGCCCAGATGCACCTGCCGAATTTCGCCCTTGAGCAGAATCTCGGCGATCTCCTCCACGCGGCGAGGCCAGCCGAGTTCCGTCGCGAGGACGTTCGCCGTTCCGCAGGGAATGATGACCAGTGGTATCGGCGCACCGGCGAGTCCGTTGACGACCTCGTTGATCGTGCCGTCGCCACCGGCAACCACCAGCCGGTCGACCGCCTGCGCGGCAGCCTCATGCGCGAGGGCCTCGGCATGCCCCCGAAAGCGCGTACCGCGCAGCCGCACATAAATGCCCTGCTGACGCAGGATATCCATCAAGTCTTCGGCCTTCCTGACCGAAGGACCACCGGCCTTTGGATTGACGATGATCTCGACTCTGAACATCCGGGCCTTGCGTGATGAGAACGAAGAAAGCAGGCCAATCCCACGGGCCGCGCGCGTGTCGCACGCGCTCCCCGCCTCCCGCCGCTCCCGGATGTCGACGAATCGTCGACGCGCACAGGCGCGCTGCATTTAGCACGCCGTGTGATCCGGCCTCCATTGAGTTCGTGCCATGGCCCCGCACGCACGCCGCGGATGGGTCGCCATCGGTGGCGGAGTGCGACGCCACGGTGGTAGTTTGCGCCGTCAGCCACCGGGACCGGGTCGAGCCTCTGAGTTTCAAGACCGCAGCCGCTGCGTCGCCATGAGCGCGCTCTATCGCAGCATCGCGACGGGCCTCGCGCCGGCGCTGCGTGTTTGGCTGCGCTATCGCGCCGAGCGCGGCAAGGAGGATCCGGCGCGGCTCGCCGAGCGCTTCGGCGTGGCGTCCGAGCAACGGCCGCCAGGCCGGCTGGTCTGGATCCACGGCGCTTCGGTCGGCGAAGCACGCTCGGCCCTGCCGCTGCTGCGCGCCATCCTCGAGCGCTATCCGCTGGCACAGGCGCTGGTGACGACCGGCACGCTGACGTCGGCCGAGATGCTGCGCGGCGCCTTGCCCGAGGGCGCACGCCATCAATTCGTGCCGCTCGACGTGCCGGGTTGGATCGAGCACTTCCTCGACCATTGGCGCCCCGATGCGGCGCTGTGGCTCGAAAGCGAGCTCTGGCCGACGATGCTGCAGGCGCTCGCGCGGCGCGGCATACCGAGCGCGCTCGTCAATGCGAGGCTCTCGGCGCGGTCCTTCGCGAGCTGGCGACGAGTCGCGCCGCTGATGCGCTCGCCCGTCGATGCGTTCACCCTCGTGCTGGCGCAAAGCGACGCCGATGGCGGGCGGCTGGCCGCGCTGGGCGCGCGCAATCTGCATTCCCTCGGCAATCTGAAATTCGACGCGCCGCAATTGCACGCCGATATCGCGGCGCTCGCCGAGCTCGGCGCGGCGATCGGTGATCGGCCGGTCTGGCTCGCCGCCAGCACGCATCCCGGCGAAGAGGAGATCGCCGCCGACGTGCATGCGCGTCTCGTCCAGACGCTGCCGACACTGCTCACGATCGTGGTGCCGCGTCATGCCGTGCGCGGCGCCGAGATCGCGGCGGCGCTTCGGTCACGTGGCCTCGCCTTGGCCCAACGCAGCGCCGGCGAGGCGATCGTGGCCGATACCGCCATCTACCTCGCGGATACGATGGGCGAGCTCGGCCTGTTCTATCGCCTCGCGCCGATCGCGTTCATCGGCAAGTCGCTCGCCGGCGAGGGCGGGCAGAATCCGCTCGAGGCCGCCGCCCTCGACACCGCCATCGTCACGGGGCCGCGGACCGGCAATTTCGCCGAGATCTTCGCTGCCCTCGACGGCGCCGGCGCGCTGCGCGTCGTGCGCGATGCCGCTGATCTGAGCGCCACGCTGCGCATGCTGTTCGCCGATCCGATGCTGCGTCAGCGCATGGCGCAAGGTGCGGCGGATGTCGCGGCGAGCGGCCGCGGTGCGCTGACGCGCGTGATGACAGTGCTGAGTCCCGTGCTTGCCACGCTCGAAGCCGGGCCCGCGCATGCGCGCACCTGAATTCTGGGTGCGCGACTCCTGGCAAGCGCGTCTGCTCGCGCCGGCCGCCGCGCTCTATGACCTCGCCGGGCTCCGGCGTGCGCGCCGGGCCACGCCGTACACGGCATCGGTGCCGGTGATCTGCGTCGGCAATCTCACGATGGGCGGCACGGGCAAGACGCCGGTCGCCCTGGCGATCGGCACGCATCTCCGCGACACCGGGCGACGAATCATGTTCCTGAGCCGCGGCTATGGCGGCGCCGAGCGCGGCCCGCTCTCGGTCGATCCCGTCCGCCACACCGCGGGCGATGTCGGCGACGAGCCGCTGCTGCTCGCCGCCGTGGCGCCCACCATCGTTGCGCGTGATCGCGTCGCCGGCGCTCACCTCGCGATGCGCATGGGCGCCGACGTGATCGTCATGGACGACGGCTTGCAGAATCCGGGACTCGTCAAGTCGCTCGCGATCGTCGTCGTCGATGGCGAGACCGGATTTGGCAATGGTCGTGTCTTTCCTGCCGGCCCGTTGCGCGAGTCGCGCGTCCGCGGTCAGGCCAGAGCGGATCTCTTCGTCATCATGGGTCCCGATCGCCGTGCGCTCGCCGCGAGTCTGGGCCGTCTTGGCCCGGTCCTGCATGCGCGGCTGGAGCCGGAGACGGCGCCGCATTTGCGCGGTGCGCGCTGCCTCGCCTTCGCCGGCATCGGGCGGCCGGAGAAATTCTTCGCGACGCTCGAAAGGATCGGCGCCGTACTCGTCGGGCGCGTCGGCTTTCCCGACCATCACGCCTATCGGATCGACGAGGTCGAACGCCTGATCGCCCGGGCACGCGCGCTCGACGCCCGCCCGATCACGACGGCGAAGGACCAGATACGCCTGCCCCCGGCGCTGCGGGCGCAGGTCGAGATCCTGCGCGTCCGGGCGACGTTCGACACACCCGCGACCCTGTTTGAGCGGATCGATCATGAATGCGCGCGATGATCCGCGCATGATGCGGCTGGTGACGGGTCTCGGCGTGAGGCATGACTCCAGCTTCACCGATGCGCGGGGAGTGGCATGACGAGTTTCACGATTCCGGTGATCCTGGCCTTGATCGCGCTGGCCGCACTCATGGGATGGCTCGCCTACCAGCGCCACATCGCGCAGGACGCGGCACAGCGGCGCTTGTTCGCGATGGCGCTCGGGCTGGCAGCGGCATCCGCGATCTGGATCGCGATGCCGCGTCTGCCGTCGATCATGGGCTTCGAGGCGTTGAAGCCCTTCGTCGGCGCGATCGGCCGCTTCATCGGCACCCTATGGTGGCTGCTGCTCGCACTGCTCGCGTTCACCGTGCTCGACCGCTTCGTCTGGACATCGCTGACGCGGCGCGGCTTCCAGGTGCCGAAGCTGTTGATCGACGTCGTGCGCGCGATCGTGTTCGTGTTCATGATCCTCGGCATCATCTCGGCGCTGTTCGAGGAGACGATCACCGGCCTATTCGCCGCATCGGGCGTCTTCGCCGTCGTGATGGGCTTCGCGCTGCAGAGCACGCTTGCGGATCTCTTCTCGGGCATCGCGATCAACCTGCAGCATCCCTATCGCGTCGGCGACTGGATCCAGATCGACAGCGGAACGATCGGCCAGGTGATCGAGATGAACTGGCGCGCCACGCAACTGCGCTCGCCGCAGGGCAACACGATCATCCTGCCCAACAGCAAGCTCGCGGCCGCGCAGATCGTCAATTTCAACATGCCGACATCGCGCCATCGCGGCGTGATCACCCTGACGCTCGACGCGCGCGTGCCGCCCGGCGCGGCGCGCGACGTGCTCGAGCGTGCGGCGCTCAAGGCCACGGCGGTGCTGAGCGACCCGCCGCCCAGCGCGCAGATCAAGGAGTTTCGCGAAGGGCATCTGGTCTATGAGCTCGGCTTCTGGCTCGACGGCTATGCCGATATCGATCTCGTGCGCCACGACGTCGCCAACAGCGTCTGGTATGCGCTCGATGTGCTCGGCATCGGACCGTGGAACGCCGATGCGCCCAGGGCGGCGATCGCGTCGCATGCCGTGCAGCTCGTCGGCTATGTCGATCTGTTCCGCGATTTCGACGAGACCCTGCGCGCGCGGATCGCCGGCGCGATGCGCGCGCGCGTGCTCTCGCCCGGCGACGTCATCATGCGCGAGGGCGAGAGCGGCTCATCGGTCTACATCGTCGAACTCGGCGCGGTCGAAGTGACGGTCGATGTGCCGGACCGCGGTCCGCGCATCATGGCGCGGCTTGGCACGGGGGATTTCTTCGGCGAGATGTCACTGCTGACCGGCGAGCCGCGCAGCGCCACCTTGACCGCGATGTGCGAGACCAAGATCTGGGAACTCGCGCGCGACGCGCTGGAGCCGATCCTGCGCGAGCAGCCGGCGGTCGCCGACCGGCTCAGCCGCGTGATGGCCAAGCGCCGCCTCGCCAACACGCTGCTGATCTCCTCGCTCACCGACCAGGAACGCCAGGAGGCCGAGAACAAATGGCCCGACGACATGCTCAACCGCATCCGCCATTTTTTCAGCTTGCCGCATTGAGTGCCGGGCGGCCGCAGCGCCAGCGCCCCCCATCCCGACCTTCCCCCACTAGGGGGGAAGGGGCCCATGGTGATTGAAGTCGAGATTGCGCCTGGGCTCCAACCGACTCCTTCCCCCCTTGCGGGGGAAGGTTGGGATGGGGGTTTCGCGCTCGATGTGAGCTTGTCAGGGAAGCGGCATCGGCGGCACGACGAGCGCCGGATCGATCTGGGTCGAATACCACGTCATCGCCCAATGCAAATGAGCGCCCGTCACGCGGCCGGTGGCGCCGATCTTGCCGATCGTCTCGCCGCGCTTCACGCGCTGGCCTTCCTGCACCTCGACGCTCGAGAGATGCGCGTAGAGCGAGCCGACGCCGTGGCCGTGATCGAGGATGATCGTGCCGCCGGTGAAATAGAGATCGCGCTGCGCGAGGCTGACGATGCCGTCGGCCGGCGCAACGATCGGCGTTCCCGTCGGCATCGCGACATCCACGCCGAAATGCGGGCGGCGAGGCTGGCCATTCAGGATGCGCTGGCTGCCATAGACGCCGCTGATGCGGCCGGTCACCGGCCAGATCCACTCGCCCACCCAGAGCGCCTCGGCGCTGTCGCGCGCGCGCGCGCGGCCGATCGCGGCATTGTCGGCCTTGATGCGCTCCAGATCCTTCGCGTTGGGCTCCACCATGCTCGGCGGCAGACCGTTGATGCGCTGGATGTCGAATTTGCGCGGCCGCACATCGAGGCTGCGCGTCTCGCGCGCACCATCGGGATAGACGAGCGTGAGCGTCGCATGCGCGCCATGGTCGCGCCCGAAGCCGAAGACGAACCGACCCTCCGCGGAGACGCGCAGAGCACGATCTTCGAAAGTCACGCGCGTGCCGGCCGGCGCCGTGCCGACCACGAGACCGCCTTGCGTGATCTCGCCCTCGAAGCTGACGCGATCCGCCGCCACGGCCGGTGCAACCAGCCACATCAGGAGAAACGCCAGGCAGAGCCTCACAGCAGCCGGTCCTGCTTGGCGCCGCCGCGCTTGGCGGGTTTCGCCGATCCGGACGGCGCGGCATCGCCGATCCGGGCATCCACGCTGCCGTCCCGGAAGCGCAGCATCACATCGATCGCCGCGCGCGCCGCCGCACGCGTCGTCACGGCCTTGCCGGTGGCGTCGGCGACGAGAACGAATCCGCGCTCCAGCACGCGCTGGAACGAAAGACTGTCGAGCAAGGCGGCTTGACTGCGCAGCGCGGCCCGGCTCTCGGTCAACCGGCGCTGCACTTGCTGTCGGCCGCGTGCGGTGAGCTCGATCAGACGCTCGCGGTGCTGGCCGTGCTGACGCTGGGCGCCCGCGCTCG
>JANNTF010000688.1:0-6873 GCA_031403455.1 Alphaproteobacteria bacterium
CCCTGGTCGGCGCCAACGGCAATGGCAAATCGACTCTCGCCAAGCTGCTGTCCGGGCGCCTCAAGCAGGAGACGGGCGCGGTGCAGCGCTCGCCCAAGCTCGAAGTCGGCTTCTTCGCCCAGCATCAGATCGAGGAGATGCGCGTCGGCCGCACCGCCTATCAGCATCTCGAGGAGCGGCTGCCGCGCGAGACGCCCGAGCAGCTGCGCGCGCGGCTCGGCGCCTTCGGCTTCTCCGGTCCCAAGGCCAATCTGCCGGTCGGCGAACTCTCGGGCGGCGAACGCGCGCGGCTCAATTTCGCGCTGATCACCGCGAACAAACCGTCGCTGCTGATCTTCGACGAACCGACCAACCATCTCGACATTCCCTCGCGCGAGGCGCTGGTCGACGCGATCAACGAGTTCGGCGGCGCGGTCGTGCTGGTCACCCATGACCTGCATCTGATCGAGCTCACCATGGACCGGCTCTGGCTGGTCGCCGAGGGCGGGGTGACGAGCTTCGAAGGCGATGTCGAGCAGTACCGCAAGCTCGTGCTCGGCGAACGCGGCGCGCGCGGCGGCGGCAAGCGCAAGGACGGCGACTCGTCCAAGGAGCAACGCCGCGCGACGGCCGCGCGTCAGCAGCAGCTCACACCACTGCGCGACCAGGCCAAGGCTGCCGAGGCGGAACTCACCAAGCTCACCGCCGAACAGACGCGTATCGAGGCGGAGTTCGCGATGCCTGGCCTCTATGCCGATGCGGCACGCACCGCGGCCTTGACCAAGCGTCGTGGCGAAATCACCGCCGCCATCACCGCGGCGGAGGCGCGCTGGCTCGCCATCGCGGAGCAACTCGAAGCGGCCGAGCAGCTGGCATCGTAGCGGACCGGCGATGTCCACCAGCCCGACGCTGACGTTGCTCCCCGCCGCTGGTCATGCGGACATGGCGTGGAAGAACGGGCTCGGGCGCTCGGCCGAGATCGCGCGCGCGCCGGCGCATGGCGATGCGTTCGACTGGCGCCTGTCGATCGCGACGATCGGCGCGGACGGCGCCTTCTCGATCTTTGCCGGGTGCGAGCGCAGTCTGATGCCGATCGCAGGCGGCGGGCTGGCGCTCGATTTCGCCGATGGCGCGCAGCTGAGCGCCGAGCTGTTCGAGGCGATGCAGTTCTCCGGCGATGTCGCCTGCACAGGGCGGCTGCTTGCGGGGCCGGCGCGCGACCTCAATGTGATCACGCGACGCGCAGCCGCACGTCACACCGTCAGCCTCGTCTCGGCACCGTATGCGTTCAACTCTCCGGCGATGGTCAGCTTCGTCGTATGTGTTAACGGCGCGTTAACCATCACGCGCAACGATGCGCACTGGCGCCTGGATTTCGCCGATGCGCTGCGCATCGACGGCGCGGGCGCCGCATTGCGTATGATGGCGATCAGCCCGTCCGCGCGCGCCGCTATCATCACGATCACCGCTTCGCCGCCGTAACCGCCGAGGACCCCGTGAACGCGATCGCCGCGTCACCGCCCCATCCACGCGAGATCCAGATCGCGGTCGTCGCGTCGGTGCTGCTGCATGGGTTGTTGATCGCGGCCAGCGTCGCCGATCTGTCCGGGCTCTTGGCGCGGGTGAAGCCGCCGCAGGAGCTGATCGTCGAGGTGGTGACGCTCCCCTCGCCAGAACCGCCGCCGATCCGCGCTGCCGCGGAGCCGCCCGATCGGAGTCCGCCGATCGTGTTGGGGCCGCCGCCCGCGCCGCCGCAGCTCGAGGAGGCGCCGATCGCCGACCGCTCACGCCCCACGCCGTCGGCCGGCCAGCATGGCGAGGCGGCGCCCCGTGCCGATGGCGCCGATCCGACTCCGCAGCCACGCCGCGCGCGGCTGCGCCCGCAACCGCGAATGACCGAAGGCCGCGCGGACATCGAATTGCCACCTCGCCTCGATGCCCCCGTGCTGGTCGATCGCAGCCCGCCAAGCCTCGGCAGCGGCGCACGCCGCGGCGGCTCGAACGAGGCGCGGCAGCAGAGCGAGGGCGACTTCGTGCTCGCGCAGATCATGCCGCATTGGCTGATCGACGTGCGCAGCCCCAGGTTTCGCGACGTCCAGCTCGGCGGCATGTTCGAGCTGCTCGCCGACGGCACGCTCAACTTCCCCTACGGCAAGCATGATCGCTGGGACCCGGAGCGCATGATCCGCAACTACGGTCAGATGCAAGGCCCGCGCGCCGAAGCGGTGCGCGTGGCGATCGAATCCTTCTTGCGCGCGTCGCGTGCCGCGCAACCATTCCGCTTGCCCCCCGGCATCACCGGCACTTATCCGCGCCAGATCCGGATCGTCTTCCAGCTCGGCGATCTGTGAGGCCGGCTATGTCCGGACTCCCGTTCCGCCCAGGCGACGGCGCAGCGCGCCGAGCGCCGCGAGGCCAACGCCGAGCAGGCCGAGGCTCGCCGGTGCCGGCACCGGCACGTCGTCGACTGCGGCGATCTCAAAGCGGAACCCGAAGGTCAGGGCATCGCGCGGTGACAGCTTGAAGCTGATCGTCGCGCCGATCTGGTCGCAGCCGACGACGCCGCAATCGAAGACACCGAATTGGGGACCCGGGAGATAGGTCCATGTCACCGGACCGTCGGGCCCGGTGCGGCCGCTCTCGACGCGCGTCACGGCGCCGAACGAGTCTTCGGGCGACAAGGTGAAGGCGATATCCGTGTCGGACGCGCATGGTGCGATGCAGTCGATATCGGCCGTCTGCCCGCTCGCGCCGGGATAGACGTCGGCGAACGGCGCGAAGACGGCAGCGCCACCCGCGCTGGCACTGCCCTGCGCCACCTGCCCCGAGTTCAGCGTCGCCACGGCGAGGGCCGGGTTCACAGACGGCGCGACGCTGCCGCCATCGGCCGGCGCCCCTTCCACGAAAATCCCCGCGATTGCGACGCTGAGAACGCGCGCAGCGCCAGGATCGGCTGGCGTATTCGCAAACAGAAACTGGAAGTTCTTGGGGGTCGGATCGGGGTTGTTGACGCTGAACGCGGCGAAGGTGACCACGCCCGGATCGCCACCGGCGCCAGCGAAGTTCTGCGCCGCACCGGATTGCAGCACCGTCGTCAGGGGATCGCCCTGCGCGCCGGCCTGCGCAGTCCCGAGTGCGGTCGGTAGCGCGCCGACGCCCAACGCGGCGCCATTGCGCGCGCCATCGGCGAGGGCGAACGACAGATCGAGACGCGTCGTCGTCGCACCGAAGATCGGCGTAGCCGGCTGCGAGAACGCGAAGGTGAAGGTGATCTCGGTGTCGCTCGTGTTGACGACGGCAGACCTCCCGACGATCACCGCCGCGTCGGCGGCTCCGATCGAGAGCGCCAGCAGTGAAGCTCCCAGAGCGAGTTTCCGTTTCATCGCGTCCATCCTCCGGCGTGATCGCCATGCGTGTTGTAGGTCGAGTATCGAACACTCGAGCAATGTTCGTGCCGAAATTCAGACTTGGAATCAGCGAGCCGTATCAACAGCGGCCGATGTCGCCGCCATTTTGCTGTAAGGAATCCCGCCACACGGCTCGTCGCGGCGGCGTCTACCACGCCGGCTCCGGGACGGGTGCCACAACGTGACGCTGCACGTCACAAGCACGCCGGCCGGCAGGCCTTCTCCCAGAACGGCGCCGGCGGGTCGACACGATCGGGGCGGCCATGAACGCGCGCTCGATCAGCGTCAGCCCTTCGTAGACATTCGCGTAGACGACCTCGCGGATCGAGCCCGCGACATGCGGCGTCGGGTCGTGATGCGGCGGCTCTACCAGGTTCGCGACGACCAAAGTGTCCTTCGCGTTCGATACCAAAGATGCCGCGTACAGCTGCATCGCGGGCGCCGTTCCAAGCTTGCGCCGCATCGTTGCCTCCAACGTTGATCGAAGCACCACAATCTCAACTACAGGCCGATTCGAAGGTCAACGCGAATGCGGCATTACTGGTCGAAAGTAGTCGGGCTTACGCCTCGACTCTCGACCGATTAACCGTCGGCGATCGTTACAGGTCGGCGATCCAAGCCGCTGCGATCGGTACCGATCCACGCGCGATCCCTTCTGAAAGCGATCACCTCCGAGATCGCGCGCGATGGTCCGGAACCCCAGCAGTCGGTGAAGCCGAGATCGGCTTCCACTATGCCGGCATGACCAGCGGGGACGACGGCCACAACGTGGCCTCCGGGTTCGGCGACGGGCTCAATCCGATCAATCCCGGTGAGATCTCGCATTTCTCCGGCTCCAGCGCCGCAGCGGTCCAGGCGCTGAACAACAGCTTCGTGTGGTTTGGCGTTGAGGGTGGCACCCCCGTGGTCGTCCCGCCGGATAACGCCGTGCCCGTGCCTGCCACCGGAGCGCTGCTCCTGGCCGGGATCTGCGCCATCGGCGTGATGCGCCGTCGCCAGAGCTGATACGCGACGCCTCATCGACAGACGACGAAGCGGCCTCCCCCTGGGGAGGCCGTTTTCGTTTGGGTCGGCCGCTTCACGCGGCGGCGCGGGTCTCGGTCTTCGCCGGCGAGGCGGTCAGGTCGAGAAGGATCGGCCGGTGATCGGACCGTCCCCGGTCGAGCGCGCGGGCCTGGCGGCAGGCGAAGCCGCGCACGAAGCATCGATCGATGCGCACCGGAACCAGACCGCGGGCGTAATGGGTGGGTTCGCGGGGACCGACCTCGCGGAAGCCTTCGAGCTTGAGCGGACCGACCATGTTGAAGTCGCCGGCGATCACGGCGCTGGTGGTCAGCAGGGAATCGCAGGCCTCGCGCGCCTGGCGACGGCAGGCGAGCTGGCCATGCGAGAGATGAACGGACGCGAAGCTGACGCCATCGATGTCCGCGACTACGGCGTGCCGGCGGATGGCGCGGCTGACCAGCGGCACGCGGCGCGGCAACGCGAGGCCGTTTCGTGCCCAGATCGCCGGGCCGTGGATGCGCCCTGGCAGCGCATGCCGCACGAAGGCGCCGCCGACGAGGCTCGGCAGGGCCTCGAACTCCTCGGTCACTTCCTGGAGCAGCGCGATGTCGATCGCCTGCGTCTCGATGAGTCGCGCCAGTTCGGCGCAGGTCACGCCGGTGCGACGGAGCAGGTTCCAGCTCAGCAAGCGCAGGCTCGCCGCGCCTGGCGGCAGGATCTTCTTCGAAGCAGCGGGGGGACGCATCCGGACGCGGGGGAATTTGAGACGAGGAAAACGTCGGTGCGGCTTCTCGGCTGCCACGGCGTCACGATCATCGCTGAGATTGTCGCGGCGGCGTAAAGACCCGGTAAAGGCGGTCAAGGATTCAAACATGATCACTCAAGAGAACGCGCTGCCCCTCGCGTCATTCCCAAGTACGGCCTTGCACGATCGCACGCAAGCAATTCCACGGCGGCGCGCCCAGTTCACGAAGACTTGCGTGGCGCCGCGCACGCTGCAGATCGGACGATATCCGTCGCCGGTGTGATCGTCGTCACTGCGCTCGACGTCGCGCGCGCCTCGCGCTTCAGCGCCACGCTCGCCTAGCTGCCCGGCACGATCCCCGGCGCGAGGGCAGATGCATGCGCCGCGATCGCACCGGCTGTCGTGATCCAGATGTCGTCGCGATGGGCCGCGATGTGCTGCAGCGCGCGGCGCAGGTGGCGCAGGCGATAGGGTTGGCCCAGCAGATACGGGTGCAGCGCGATCCCCATCACCAGCGGCTGGGCGCGCGCCTGCATCAGCATCTCGTCGAAATTGTCGATGATCATGTCGGCGAAGGCGTCGCCGCCGAGCTTGCGCCCGACGATCATCGGGATGTCGTTCAGCTCCTGCGGGTAGGGCAAAGCCAGGATGCGGCCGCGCCGCGTGCGCAACCAGATCGGCTGATCGTCCATGCACCAATCCAGAAGGTAGCGGTACCCCGCCTCCTGCAGCAGATCGGGGGTGACGCGACTCTCGGAGATCCACGGTCCGAGCCAACCTCCCGGCGGTTTGCCTTCGTGCCGCGTGAGCGCCGCCGTCGCGTCGGCGATCAGCGCGCGCTCGCCCAGTTCGTCCAAAATGCCCTGGCGTTCGCTATTGCTGCGGCCATGGCCGACGAACTCGTCGCCGCGCGCACGAAACGCGGCCGCCAGCTGCGGCGCGGCGTCGTAGATCACGCTGTTGAGCAGCACCGAGCATGGCCAGCGCAGCTGATCGAAGAGCTCGAGCATGCGCCACGCGCCGACGCGATTGCCGTAATCGCGCCAGGCGAAGTTGAGCACGTCGGGCTGCGGCCCGCCGGGGGCCAGCTCCGCGCCGAGGCCGTCACCGAACGCGAAATGCTCGAGGTTTAACCCGACATAGACCGCGAGCCGCATTCCGTTCGGCCAGTCGTACGCCGGACGCTGTGTGATCGGCACATAGTCGTAGCGGTCGTGGGAGGGCAGGGTCATTGGCGGGATCTCGCACCCGGACACCACGGAATGGTCGACCGGCACAGCTGCCGTTACACGCTGAAATACTTCGCCTGCGGATGCAGCACGACGATGGCCGAGGTGGATTGCTCGTGGTGGAGCTGGTCCTCGTCGGACATCACAACGCCGATGCGCTCGGCGCCGAGAAGCTTCAGCAATTGCGCCTGATCGCTCAGATTCGGGCAGGCCGGATAGCCGAAGGAGTAGCGCGAGCCGCGGTAACCCTGCTTGAGCATCGCGTCCATTTCCTTGGCGTCCTCCTGCGCGAAGCCGAGCTCGGCGCGGATGCGCTTATGCGTGTACTCGGCCAGGGCCTCGGCGAGCTCGACGCCGAGGCCGTGCAGATAAAGGTAATCCTGGTAGCGGTTCTCGGCGAACCAGTCGCGCGCGGTGTCCGACGCCTTCTGCCCCATCGTCACGACCTGTAGACCGATGACGTCGAGCTCGTTGGACGAGCGATCGCGGAAGAAATCGGCGATGCACA
>JANNTF010000689.1:0-1666 GCA_031403455.1 Alphaproteobacteria bacterium
GGCGATCAACGGCATGATCTACATGCGCGGCCAATCCGCCGATTACGATCATTGGCGCCAACTCGGTCTCGCCGGCTGGGGCTGGGACGACGTGCTGCCGTTCTTCAAGGCGCACGAGGATTTCCATGGCGGCGGCGACGCACTGCATGGCGCCGGTGGCGAGTGGCGCATCGAGGAGCCGCGCATCTCCTGGGAGATCCTCGACGCCTTTCGCGATGCCGCGGCCGAGCTCGGCATTCCCAAGATCACCGACTTCAATCGCGGCGACAATCACGGCTCGGCCTATTTCCACGTGAACCAGCGCAGGGGTATCCGCTGGACGACGGCCAAGGGATTCCTGAAGCCGATCCGCGGCCGGCCCAATCTGCGCGTCGTGACTCACGCGCAGGCGCGCCACGTAATCTTCGACGGGAAGCGCGCGACGGGCATCGCCTGTTGGGTCGGCGGCCAGGAGACCGAGGCGCAGGCGCGCCGCGAGGTGATCCTGTGCGCCGGCGCCATCGGGTCACCGCAGCTGTTGCTGCTCTCGGGCATCGGCGACGCGCAAATCTTGCGCGGCCACGGCATCGAGATCGTGCACGCCCTTCCGGGCGTCGGCCGCAATCTGCAGGACCATCTGCAGCTGCGCTGCATCTACAAGGTCGCGAACACGCGGACTCTCAATCAGACGGCCAACCGCCTGGTCTCGCGCATCGGCATGGGCGTGCAATACGCGCTGTTCCGTCGCGGACCGATGACGATGGCGCCGTCGACGCTCGGCGCTTTCGCGCGCAGCGACGCCTCGATCGCGACCGCCAATCTCGAATATCACGTGCAGCCGTTGAGCCTCGACCGCTTCGGCGAGCCGCTGCATTCCTTCCCGGCGATCACCGCCTCGGTGTGCAACGTGCGCCCGACCAGCCGCGGCAGCGTCGAGATCACGAGCGCCGATGCGCGCGAGGCGCCGGCGATCCGGCCCAATTACCTGGCAACACCGGAGGACCGCCGCGTCGCCGCCGACGCCATCCGCCTCACGCGCAAGATCATGGCCGCGCAAGCGATGGCGCGATTCTCGCCGAGCGAGCATCTCCCCGGATCGCAGATCGACGGCGAGGAAGCGCTCGCCCGGGCCGCCGGCGATATCGGCACCACGATCTTCCACCCCATCGGCACCTGCCGCATGGGCCCCGACCACGATGCGACCGCCGTCGTCGATGCGCAGCTGCGCGTGCGCGGCGTCGAGTCCCTGCGCGTCATCGACGCCTCGGTGATGCCCGCGATCACCTCGGGCAACACCGCCGCCCCCACGATGATGATCGCCGAGAAGGGCGCCGCGATGATCCTGAAAATCGATCCTGAAAATCGATCCAGCGTCGAATTAACGAAAATCGACGCTGGATCGATTTTGCTTGAGCCCTCATAAGCCGTCGATGGGCTCGTCCTTGCTCCGTCGTGGCCGGCCCCGTCGCCCTGGCGTCACGCGGCGCCCGAGCATCGCCTCGATCTGAGTGCGGAATCGATCGTTCCCAAGCGGGACATTGCCGTGCGTCGCGGCACGGATCTCGTTGATGACGTCATCGCCGAGCGCCTCTGCAAAGAGCGCGCGATAGGCCGTCCGCCGCGCCCACACATCCCCTCCCAGGCTCAGATACTGCTCGTGCGGCGTGATCAACCGATCGCTTATCCC
>JANNTF010000690.1:0-10263 GCA_031403455.1 Alphaproteobacteria bacterium
CACCGACGGCCAATTCGGTTCGTCGCAAGCGACCGAACAGGCCGTCCGTGGATAACGCTCCTCGACCCTCGTGGCGTCCACGAAACGGGGGCCAGTTCAATTCCTTTGTCGTCCCTCCTCGACTTGAGGAGGGACAGGCGCGCGCAGCGCGCCGGGGTGGTGAGTCGTGCCGCTACTCCGCCGCGCGGAGTTTGATGCCGCGCTCGGCGAGGCGGCGGTCCAGACGCGCCATCAGGCCGTCGAGTTCCTTGTGATCATCCGCGTCCATCATCATGCCCGGCGCGCGGACATGTGCTGATTTGATCACGCCGCGGCGGCGCAGGATTTCCTTGCGGATCGACAGGCCGATGCCCGGCTGCTGCTCATGGCGCACGACGGGCAGATAGAGATCGAAGAGATCTTCCGCGCCCTGGTCGTCGCCGGCGAAGAATTTGCGGCAGACATCGACCAGCATCTCGGGATAGGCGAAGCCGGTATTCGCGCCATCGGCGCCACGCCTGAGTTCCTGCATGAAATACAGCGCCGTGTTGCCGACGAGGATCGAGACCCGGCGCTTGCGCTCGCCCGAGGCCTCGGCCGCGCGCACTTTCGAGAGCTTGCGATGGCCGGGGATGTCCTCGTGCTTGAGTACCTTGATGCTGTCATGAGTCTTCAGGAGACGGTTCACGCAGCCGATCGACATGTTGACGCCGGTGAGGGCCGGAAAATCCTGCAGCACGATCGGTACCTGGGGCCCGAGACTCTTCACCACCGCGGCGTAATAGGCCTCGATCGCTTCGTCGGTCTTCAGCCCGGCATTGGGCGCGACCATCACGCCCGCCGCGCCGAGCTGCATCACCTTGTCGGTGAGCGCCTTCATCACGCCCATGCCCGGCGCGCTCACGCCGACGATGACGGGGATGCGGCCGGCGATGCGCGCGAGTACGCGCTCCGCGAATTGCACGGATTCCTCCGGCGCCAGCTTCGGCGCCTCGCCCATCACGCCGAGGATCGTCATCCCGTCGCACCCGACCTGAAGATAGTAGTCGGTCATCTTGTCGGTCGACTCGAGATCGAGGGCGCCGCTATCGGCGAACGGCGTGGCGGCGATGATGTAGACGCCCTTGGCGCTTTCATCGAGAAGGCGAGTCATGGCCTGAGATCCTTGAAATCGGGGGGGTTGTCCGTTCTTATGTACCGCTGCTGAGCGTAGGCGCGCCAGCGCTTTTCAGGTTCAACCGAGGGAACACATGACGCGTTTCGATCTGGTGATCCGTGGCGGCAAGGTCGCCACGGCGAGCGAGACTTTCGATGCCGATATCGGCGTGCGGGAAGGCAGGATCGTGGCGCTGGGCAGTGCGCTGGAGAAAGGCGACAAGGAGATCGACGCGCGCGGCAAGCTCGTGCTGCCCGGCGGGATCGACAGCCATTGCCATATCGCGCAACTTTCCTCGAGCGGCGTGATGACGGCGGACGATTTCAAGTCGGGTTCGACCTCCGCGGCGTGCGGCGGCACGACGATGATCATTCCCTTCGCGGCCCAGCATCGTGGCAATTCGCTGCGCCAGGTCGTGAAGGAATATCACGAGCGCGCGGACGGCCAGTCGCTGATCGACTACGCGTTCCATCTGATCATCTCGGACCCGACCGAGCAGGTGCTCGGCCAGGAACTGCCGGCGCTGATCCGCGACGGCTACACCTCGTTCAAGATCTACACTACCTACGACGCGCTCAAGCTCAATGATCGCCAGGTGCTCGACGTGATGGCGCTCGCGCGGCGCGAGGGCGCGATGATGATGGTCCACGCGGAGAACCACGACATCATCGCCTGGCTCTCCGATCAACTCGTCGCGGCCGGCCGCAAGCAGCCCTCCTCGCACGCCATCGCGCATCATCCGATCGCGGAGAGCGAGGCCACGCATCGCGTCATCGCGCTCGCCGAGCTGCTCGACGTGCCCGTGCTCTTCGTCCATGTCTCGGCCAAGGAGGCGATCGACCAGATCCGCCAGGCGCAGGCGCGCGGCCTCAAGATCTACGGCGAGACCTGCCCGCAATATCTCTTCCTCACTGCGGACATGATGGAGAAGCCGGGCGACGAGGGCGCGAAGTGCATGTGCTCGCCACCGCCGCGCGACAAGGCGAATCAGGAATTCGTCTGGCAAGGCCTGCGTGGGGGTGTGTTCGAGGTGTTCTCCTCCGATCACGCGCCGTATCGCTTCGACGGTCCGCATGGAAAGAAGGCGGGCATGGCGGCCGGTGGATTCAAGAAAGTGCCCAACGGCATTCCCGGCCTCGAGATCCGCTTGCCGATGCTGTTCTCCGCCGGCGTCCTCAACGACGTGATTTCGCTCAATCAGTTCGTCGCGATGACGTCCACGAACCACGCCAAGATGTACGGGCTGCATCCGCGCAAGGGCACGATCGCGGTCGGCAGCGACGCGGATATCTGCATCTGGGACACGACCGTCGAGCGCACGATCACGCAGGCCGGGCTGCATGACGCGATGGACTACACGCCTTACGAAGGCATGAAGGTGCGGGGCTGGCCGGTGGTCGTGCTGTCGCGCGGCGAGATCGTGTCCGAGAATGGCGAGCCCGTCGGCAAGATCGGTCGCGGCCGGTTCCTCGCCTGCGACAAGCCCGAGCCGGCGCGGCCGCGCGGCCGCTGGCCATTCAATGCTGAAATCCAAGCCATACTGGGTTGATCCATGACCACCAAGAAATTGCCGCCGCGCATCGTGTCCATCGCCGCCGCTCAGATGGGACCGATCGCGCGTGCCGAAACGCGCGCCTCCTGCGTCGCGCGTATGATCGCGCTGCTGCACCAGGCCCATGCCAAGAGCTGCAAGCTCGTCGTCTTCCCGGAGCTCGCGCTCACGAGCTTCTTCCCGCGCTGGCTGATCGAGGACGAACGCGAGCTCGACTCCTTCTTCGAGACGGCGATGCCCAATCCGGCCGTCCAGCCGCTGTTCGACGCGGCGCGCAAGCTCGGCATCGGCTTCTATCTCGGCTATGCCGAGCTGAGCGTCGAGCAGGGCCGCAAGCGGCGCTTCAACACCGCCGTGATGGTGGATCAACAGGGCAAGATCGTCGGCAAGTACCGCAAGATCCATCTGCCCGGCCACAAGGAGTTCGAGCCCGAGCGCGCCTTCCAGCATCTGGAGAAGCGCTATTTCGAGCCTGGAGATCTCGGCTTTCCGGTGTGGCGCACGATGGGCGGCATCATGGGCATGTGCATCTGCAACGATCGCCGCTGGCCCGAGACCTTTCGCGTGATGGGCCTGCAGGGCGCCGAGCTCGTGATGCTCGGCTACAACACGCCGGCCTTCAATTCCTGGGCGGCGGTGCATTCGGAGCCCGAGCCCGAGCATCTGCGCCAGTTCCACAATCACCTCTCGATGCAGGCCGGCGCCTATCAGAATTCGACCTGGGTCGTGGGTACCGCGAAGGCCGGCATGGAGGAGAATTGCTCGCTGATCGGCGGCACCTGCATCATCGCGCCGACCGGCGAGATCGTCGCGCTGGCACGCACGGTCGGCGACGAGCTGATCACCTATGATTGCGACCTGTCGCTCTGCGCCTACGGCAAGGAGACGACTTTCGCCTTCGCCAAGCATCGCCGCATCGAGCATTACGGATTGATCGCCAGCCAGACCGGAGTCGTCGAGCCGCCACGATGAGCCGCACGCAATCGCTCGGCCTTGTCGGCCTCGGCACGATGGGCGCGAATTTTGCGCGCAATCTCGCCGGCAAGGGCATCCATCTCGCGCTGTTCGACGCCGACGCCGCGCGCACGACAAATCTCGCAGCCGAGCTCGGCCCGCGCGCCGTCGCGACGGACTCGCTTGCCAAGCTGGCGCGCGCGCTGCCGCCGTCGCGCACGATCTTCATGCTGGTACCCGCCGGCGCAGCGGTCGACGAGGCGTTCACGACGCTCGCCAGCCATCTTGCGCCCGGCGACACCGTGATCGACGGCGGCAATTCATTCTGGCGCGACACGCAGCGGCGCAGCGCCGACGCGGTGACGCGCGGCATCGCCTTCATGGGCTTCGGCGTGTCGGGCGGCGCGGAGGGCGCGCTCAAGGGTCCGGCGATCATGGCTGGCGGTGAGGCCGGATCGCTCGCCCACATCGCGCCGATGTTCGAAGCCGTCGCCGCGAAGCACGACGGCATCGCGTGCTTCACGAATTGCGGCGGTGGCGGCGCCGGGCATTTCGTGAAGATGGTGCATAACGGCATCGAGTACGCCGTGATGCAGCTGCTGGCCGAGGCGTATCTGCTGCTGCGCGACTGTCATCGTCTCGACGCCGAAAGCATCAAGCGCATCTTCGATGGCTGGCGGGGAACGATGGCGGACTCGTTCCTGCTCGACTGCGCACGCCGCGTTCTCGCGGCACGCGAGGGTGACGTCACGCTGGTCGATCGGATCGTCGATGCGGCGGAGCAGAAGGGCACCGGCACCTGGACCGCGGCCGCTGCGCTCGAGTTCGGCGTTCCGGCGCCGACACTCGCCGAAGCCGTCTTCGCCCGCGGCATCTCCTTCCAGCACGAGGTCAGACGGGGCTTCGCGCCGCTCGTTCTCGAGCAGGCGATCGTGTCGCCGACGCCGGACGCGACGGCCGCCGATCTCGCCGCCGCCCTGCCCGCGGCCGCACTCGCCGCCCATGTGCAAGGCCTCGCGCTGATCGCCGCGGCGTCGCAGGCGCAGGGCTGGAACATCGATCTGGCGGCCGTCGCGCGCGGCTGGCGCGCCGGCTGCATCCTGCGTTCCGCGCTGATCGAGGACGTCGCCGGCATGCTGGCCGCCGACAGCGATCCGATGCCGCTGCTGCGATCCGCCGTGATGGCGAACGGCGTCGTCGCCTGGCGCCGCGTCGTCGCGTTGGGAACATCGACGGCGCGCGCGGTGCCGGTCTTCGCCTCCGCCCTCACCTATCTCGACGGCTTTCGCACGCCGATCTCCGGCGCCAATCTGATCCAAGGCATGCGCGACGTGTTCGGCCGCCATGGCTTCAAGCGCACCGACAAGCCAGGCAGCTTCAACGCGGAGTGGCCGACGCCATGATGGTGGTGGTCGTCATGGGCGTCGCCGGCTCGGGCAAGAGCACGGTGGGGCCGCTGATCGCCAAGGGTCTCGGCGGCGATTTCGCCGAGGGCGATCGATTCCATCCCGCCGCCAATATCGCGAAGATGACGAGCGGCCAGCCGCTCGACGACGACGACCGCATGCCCTGGCTCGCCGCGATGGCCGCGGCGATACAAGGCTGGTCGCGCGGATCGCGTCCGACCGTGCTCGCCTGTTCGGCGCTCAAGCAGCGTTATCGCGAGGTACTCGCGCAGGGCTCGCCTGAATTGCGCTTCGTCTATCTCAAGGGCACGCCGGAGCTGATCGGCGGCCGCATGACCACGCGCTCCGGCCATTTCATGCCGCACTCGCTGCTCGACAGCCAGTTCCAGACTCTCGAAGAACCAGGCGACGCCATCGTCCTCGATGCGACGCAGCCGCCGGAAGCGATGGCGCAAGCCGCGCTGATGCAGCTGCAATCAACCGGTCACGCCCGGCCGCCATCCACCGACAGGATCTGACCGCTGATCCAGGCCGCGTAGTCGGAGGTCAGGAACAGCACCGCGTGGGCGATGTCGGCCGCGGTGCCGAGCCGCCGGAGATGGATATTCTCGATCATTCGCTTCTGGCCCTCGGGGCCATAGCTCTCCCATTGCTTCTCCGTCGACGGATTGGAGCGCACGAAGCCGGGCGCCACGCTGTTGACGGTGATCCCGAACGGCCCGAACTCGAGGGCGAGCTGCTTGGTCAGCCCGATGACCGCGTGCTTCGCCATCGTATAGGCCTGGATCCCCGTGAGGCTCGGGCGCAGCCCGGCGCCCGAGGAGATGTTGACGATCCGGCCGGCACGCCGCGCCTTCATGCCCGTCGCGACGGCCTGGCAGAAATTGAACGTGCCGACGGCGTTCACGTTCGTGACCGCCTGCCATTGCTCCGGGGTGACCTTCTCGATCGGCTGGCCCGCCTGCCCGGCGACGCCGCCGGCATTGTTGACCAGCACGTCGACATCGCCGATCTCGGCAACGAAACGCTGCACGGCCGCGCGGTCGGCGACATCGACGACGCGAGCCTGCATGCGGCCGCCGGCGGTCTCGGCGAGCTTCGAGGCATCGAGCCCGCAGATCCAAATCTTGGCCCCGCGCTCGGCGAAACTCTGCGCGATCGTGCGGCCCAGCCCGTGATCCGCGCCGGTCACGACGACGGTCTTGGCGGCGAAATCGATTTGCATCAGCGTATCTCCGCGGCGAGAGCGTCGAGCGTGTCCCAGCCCTGCGGCCGCCGGCCTTCCTCGACGTCATGGATGAGCGATACGAGCTTACGCACGAGCGGCGCCTCGATGCCGATGTCGCGTCCGATCTCGGCGATGATGGCGATCTGCGCGTCGACCTCGGTGCGGCGCTTGCGCACGGCGAGGTCGCGCCACACGCCGGAATGCGATTTGGCGGAGCCGCGGTTGAAGCCGACCATGATGTCGATCGCGCGCCGCGTCGCCGCGAGATCCGCACCCGGCATGAAGGCGGCCGGGTCGAAGCCGTTGAAGCCCTCGCACGTGACGCGCTTCGCCGCCGCGACCGCCATGACTTCCTCACCGAGCTTGCGCCACAATTCGAAATGGCGCGGGCTGGCCAGCGCATCGGCAATCGACGCATCGGTCAGCGCGGTGGCGAACAGCAGCGCGCCGTAGCCGAGCTTGCCCCAGAGAAAGCCCCAGATGTTCGGCGTCAGCACGGCGTCGGGCTCGAAGCGCTGCAGCAAGGCGAACATCTCGCGCGTCCGCGGCTGGATCGAGCCATCGATCTCGCCGACCACTACCGCGCCGCGGTTGCCACGCAGCAATCGTCCCGGCGCCAGATAATCCGCGCCGTAATTGACGAAGCAGCCCATCGTGCGCTGTCCGCCGACATGGCGCGCGATCACCAGCTCGTTGAGTCCGTTCTGCGCGGAAAGCACGAAACCGTCGGCGGCGAGATGCGGCGCGAGCGCCTGCATCGCGGCGTCGGTGTGATGCGCCTTCACGGCCAGGACGATGCGGCGGAAAGTTCCGCCGACCTCGGCTGGCAAGGCGGCCTCGAGCGGCGGCGTCTTGAAAGACTCCAGCGGTCCTTCGATCTCGAGGCCACGCGTGCGCATGGCCTCGACATGCTCGGGCACATTGTCGACGAACAGCACGTCATGCCCCGCGCGGACCCAGGCCGCACCGAGCGTGCCGCCGATGGCGCCGGCGCCCCAGATCACGATCCGGTCGCTCATTGCGGCCACGGCCCTTCGATCATCGCGCGGGTTTCGTCGACCGCGACGTTCCAGAGCGCGAGGACCTCCTCGTCCGGCCGCTGATAATAGCCGCCGTAATTGCCGTCGCCGATGAAGGCCTTGACCTGCGCCGGGTTCATCGCGCGCATGAGATTGAGATCGATCATCTTCTTGCGCTCCTCGGGCATCGCCACGTTGGCCAGCCGCGTCCAGGGAAAATTCTCCATCCACGACGCATGGCTCGCGACCTTGTCGATCTCCTGGACCTTCGCCCAGGTCCTGGGCGCGTTCCACCAGTTATGGAACTTGATCGCCATGCCCGGCTGTTCGGACATCCATTCCTGCGCGAAGGCGCCGACGGGATTGTTGCCGCCATGCCCGTTGACCATCAGCACGCGCTTGAACCCGGAGCGCTTGATCGAATCGAGCACGTCGCGGACCAGCGCCGTCGCGGTCTCCTGGCGCAGGCAGATGGTGCCCGGGAAATCCTTGTAGTACGGCGTGATGCCGTAGCTCAGCACGGGGAAGACCGGCACACCGAGCAACGCCGCCGCCTCCACGCTGATGCGCTCGGCGCAAATCATGTCGACGCCGAGGCTGAGATAGCCGTGCTGCTCGACGCTGCCGATCGGCAGCACGCAGCGATCGTCGCCCCTGAGATAGGCTTCGACCTGCATCCAGTTCATCTCGGTGATCCGCATCTTCCTGGAGGCCCTTCATTGCCGTCGGTGCCATGCGCGTGCTTGCGCTCTGCACGAAATCCTAAACCGAAACCACCCTGCGATCACACGGGAACTTGCGATGCTACGCTCGGCGCCGAAGCATCGCCCGCGCATGCGACCTATGGTGCGATCGACGATGGAGGAGATGATGATGGCCAGCACCGCCATGTTTGCCGAGATCGCCGCGCTAGCGGGAGATCCCGCACGCGCCAGCATGCTGCACGCGCTGATGGACGGGCGCGCGCTGACGGCGTCCGAGCTCGCGCGCGCCGCCGGCATCACGGCGCAGACCGCCAGCGGCCACCTCGCGCGGCTGACCGTCGCACGGCTGCTGGTCGTCGAGAAGCAGGGGCGCCATCGCTACCATCGCCTCGCCACGCCCGCCGTGGCGCAGATGATGGAGAGCATCATGCAGGTCGCGTCGGTCGCCGACCCCGCGCGCAAGCCCGTCACCGTGGGCCCGCGCGATGCCGCGCTGCGGGCGGCGCGCACGTGTTACGACCACCTCGCGGGCCGGCTCGGCGTCGCGTTGACTGATGCGATGGTGGCGTCGGGTCATGTCGAGTTGGCCATCGATGGCGGTCTCATGACCGCGACCGGCCTCGCTCTTCTCGATCGCATGGGCATCGACACCGGCGCCGCGCATCAACCGCGACGCTCAGGCCGCGTGCTCTGCCGCCCCTGCCTCGACTGGAGCGAACGACGACCGCATCTCGGGGGCGCGATCGGCGCCGCGCTCTGCGCCCACTGCCTGACGAATGGCTGGATCCGGCGCGTGGAGGGGACGCGTGCGGTGACGATCACGCCCAAGGGGCAGCGCGGATTTCACGACCATTTCGGCGTCGATCTCGGATAGGCGGGTTGCTACGCGCTACGATGGCGAAACCGGCGCCTGCAGATGACGCTCGACCGCGCGCGCCAGACGGCTCACGCCTTCCACGAGCCGAGCCTCGTCGTTGAGCGTGAAATTGAGGCGCATCGCGTTCTTCAGCTTGGCGGTAGGATCGAACACGCTGCCAGGACAGAACGACACGCCGGCGGCGAAGGCGAGCGGCCACAGCGCATCGGTGTCGAAATCCGGATCCTTGGCCGTCAGCCAGAGGAACATGCCGCCGACCGGCGCCGTGAAGTCGAACCGCAGGCCGAGTTGCTCGCCGGCCGCCGCCACCAGGGCATCACGGCGTCGACTGTAGAGGGCGAGCATGTCCGGCAGCGTGTCGCGGTCGACACCGGCGTCGAGCAGTTCCACCGCCACGGCTTGCGCGAAGGTCCCGGTGCCGATATCGGCGCCTTGCTTGGCGAGCGAAAGCATCTCGATCATCTTCGGCGCGGCGATCGCCCAGCCGATGCGCAAGCCGGGCCCGATCGATTTGGACAACGTGCCGAGATGGACGACCGGCCCGCGATACACCTCGCTCCCGTCGCCACTCAGCTGGAGGAGGCTCGGCAGTGCTGGCCCGTCATAGAACAGCGCGCCATAGGGATCGTCCTCGACGAGGACACCGCCCTTGCGCAGCGCGGCGGCAAGCAATCGCTGGCGTGGCTCGGTGGCGATCAGCGCGCCGGTGGGGTTCGAGAAGTTCGGCACGCAATAGACGAACTGCGCCGCCGCCGCGACGGCGTCGCCCAGCGCCGCCGGATCGGCATTCCAATCGAGGCGCCGATAGGTCGGCGTGCGCGGGCGCCACGCATCGAGCGCGCCAAGATAGGTCGGAAACTGCGCGAGAATCGTCTCACCCGGCTCGACGAGGATCTTGCCGAGGAGGTCCAGCGCCTGCAGCGACCCGGTCGTGATCAGCACGTTCTCCACGGCGAAGCGCTGCTGCGGCGTCGATGCACGCGCCGCGATCGCCGCGCGAAGCTCCTTCATGCCCTCGACCGGACCATAGGACACCGCGCGATGCTCGAAACGCGCCAGGGCGCGCCGCGTCGCCGCCTCGATCGCCGGGAGCGGATAGATCTCCGGCGCGGGCAATCCGCCGGCCAGGTTGATGCATTCCGGGCCATAGGCCGCGACGATGTGACGGGTCACCACATTGGTGGTCGAGAGCCAGCGCGCGTAGCGCGGCTGGGCGGCCGCGCCGTCCTCTGACGTCGTCATGGCCTGATCCTCTTGCACGCGATCCTGCCGATCGCAAAAACGAGAAGGCCCACGCGCGCGGCGCATGCCGGCGAGCGGGGGCCCCCCGTGGTGGTGTGGTGGTTAATTAGCCGGCGTGACGTCGTTGGCGAGCGGGTGGGCGTGCG
>JANNTF010000691.1:0-2566 GCA_031403455.1 Alphaproteobacteria bacterium
GTGCATGCCCCTCGCACACACCGCCCGCTGAAATGGCGCCGGTCACCCGGCGCCAGGGTATCAAGCCTGCTTGCGGCGACGCGCTGCCGCGAGACCCGCGAGACCCGCGCCGAGCAGAACCAGCGACGCCGGCTCCGGCACCGGATCGTTCGCACCACCGGGGCCACCGCCCGGATTCAACAGATCCTGGCTGCTCGTGCTCGTCAGACCGCCGAGATTGGCCAAGGCGCCATTCCCGTACGCGAGGCCGAGATACGTATCGGCCAGCGCATAAATGCGGTCCTGCTGTGTGCCGACTCCGGCTGGGTTCTGGACGCGGAAATTCCCGGCGTTCAGGCCGTGATTGCCACCAACGCCGCCGGCATTGTCGCCGTCGCGCACGATCTCCCAGATCGCTGCCTGGAATGCCGCAGAGGCCTCGGCGGCGCTTCCATTGGCGCCTTCACCCTCGCCGTTGCCATTGCTACCGTCGACCAGCGCAAACTTCGCATTCCAAAGTCGAGAAAGCTGATCTGACTTGGCCTGGTTCAAGACGGCGTTCAGGAACTGCGTTTGGTAGGTCGTTGGCAAAGCAATGCCCTGACCGAGTTCGAAGCAATAGGTCAGGAAATTGGTCCAGATGTTCTGCCCGCCGGGGCTTCTTTGGAGAGCAAAAAGCCCCGCGCCCTGATTGCCGAAGCTGTTGCTGTTGTTGTTCGACAGCGACACGTTGAGGCCATATCCAGTGGCAAACACTGAGCCGCCATTCTGGCTAGCGTCGTCGCGCACGTCGACGGGCACCGCCATCGCGGTGGAGGCCATCAGCGCCATCGCGCCGATGGCTGCCGCCATCAGAGTCTTCTGAAAGTGTTTCTTCATCGTCGTTTCTCCTCCAAGGACTGAATCGATGAAGAAGGAGCAACAAGCATGCCATTTGTGATTTTGTTGTGACTGCAGCGACTTAGGATTCTGAGACCTTTTCACAAAGGTAAATTTGTTAAAGAATCCGACGTTGCTGAACGCGTGGCAGAGATGGTTTTTCGTTCTTGGATTGCATCTCAACGAAATTGCTTGAGCACATGGGGAATACAATCTCAGATAAGGGCGCCCGATGCGTCTTGCCGTGTGATTGTTTCAGACGGCGATCAGAGACTCGGAGAGCGCGATGATCTCGACCCGGTCGC
Organism: Alphaproteobacteria bacterium; assembly: GCA_031403455.1. GTDB lineage: Bacteria > Pseudomonadota > Alphaproteobacteria > CACIAM-22H2 > CACIAM-22H2 > CAIOSQ01. Next base: position 1,164 of record JANNTF010000691.1, read on the forward strand.
CCGTCTTCAGCGCCGTAGCTTCGGGAGACCTTACGATCAGCGCGTCGGCCTTCGCCAAAAGGGACAGCATCGAGCTGTCTTGCTTGACGAAGGGCGTTGCGATCAGTTCCTGCTCACCGCCGCGGGTCAGGCTTGCTCTGAGATAATCCTGGCGCCGGTCGTTGGCTGGCAGGTCGCACCCCACGATGGCCGGCAATCTGCGCTCGGAAACGTCCGGCACGCCGAGCAGGCGCAAGAGCGCAGGACGCAGGAAGATCAGGCTACAGACCAGCGAGGACACGGGATTGCCGGGCAGACCGAGGAGTGGGGTGTCGTCGATACGGCCAAACATCAGCGGCTTTCCGGGCCGCATCGCGATCTGCCAGAAATCCAGGTCGAGGCCCCGCGCCCCGAGCGCCGAGCGCACCAGGTCATGATCGCCCACCGATGCGCCGCCGGTTGTCACGAGTAGATCGGCGCCGCGCGCGCCCTGCGCCATCGCCTGCAGCGCGTCGGCGCGATCCGGGGCGATGCCGAGTTGGATCGCCTCGCCGCCCCAGGCGTGGATGAAGGCCGCGAGCGTGAGACCGTTCGAGGAGACGATCTGGCTCGGGCCGATCGGATCGCCGGGCATGACGATCTCGTCGCCGGTCGCGAGGATCGCCACGCGGGGGCGACGCGTGACCCGCAGCCAAGGTCGATTCATCGCGGCGGCAAGCCCGAGCTTGCGCACCGTGATGATGTCGCCGGCACCGAGTCCAACGTCGCCTGCGCTGAAATCGAGACCCGATGGCCGCACATGGCGCCCGCTCGGAGTCGCCTCGTTGATCGTGATCGCGTCACCCGCCGCGCTCACGTTCTCCTGAATGACGATCGTATCGGTCCCTGCGGGGAGAGGCGCGCCGGTGAAGATGCGCACGCATTCGCCGGCGCCGACCTCCGCAGCGAAGGCAGTGCCTGCCGGAACGGCGCCGATCTGGCGCAAGGTCACTGGCGCCGTCGTGACATCACGGCCACGCACGGCATAGCCGTCCATCGCGGACACCGCGGCGGGCGGTTGGGTGACGCGCGCGGTCAGGTCCTCCGCGAGGACGCGGCCAAGGCTGTCGGCGACCGAGATCGTCTCGGCTGCCAGAGGCGACAGCGCAGCCAGGATGCGCGCGCGCGCCGCCTCGACCGATAGCATCAGCTCGCCTCGTAGGTGCCGGATTTGCCGCCGCTCTTGTGCACGAGCCGGATGGCGTCGATGCGCATCGCGCGATCGATCGCCTTGCACATGTCGTAGATCGTGAGAGCGGCGACGCTCGCGGCTGTCAGCGCTTCCATCTCGACGCCGGTACGGCCAGTGGTCTTCACTTCTGCCCGGATGTCGACGGCGCTGCGCGCCGGGTCGAGGGTCAACTCGATCGTGACACTCGTCAGTG
>JANNTF010000692.1:0-1833 GCA_031403455.1 Alphaproteobacteria bacterium
TGCAGGTGATGGCCGAGCGTAAGGACCGCCAGCCGATGACCGTCGAGGATTGCGAGACGATCAGCCGAGCGCTGTCGGCCAAGCTCGATGTCGAGGATCCGCTGCCCAACGCCTATACCCTGGAAGTGAGCACGCCGGGGATCGACCGGCCACTCGTCAAGGCGTTGGATTTCCAGAGATTTAGCGGCCATCTCGCGCGGGTCGAAACGACGGCCCCGATCAGCGGGCAGCGGCGCTTCACCGGCAAGATCGTGACGGCGAATGCGGCGGCCGTCCGCCTCGCCCTCGCCGCCGGCGAGGTCGATGTGCCGATTGCAGACATCGCCCGCGCCAAGCTCGTGCTCACGGACGATCTGATCCGTGCGACGCAAGCCGAACGCACCACGCATTGAAGCCAGACTGAACAGGAAGCGACCAGCCATGGCCGAGACCAAGACCGCCTATAACCGCATCGAGATGCTGCAGGCCGCCGACGTGGTCGCGCGGGAGAAATCGATCGACCGCGAGCAGGTGCTCGAGGCGATGGAGATGGCGCTGCAGAAGGCGGCGCGGTCCAAATACGGGCCCGAGCACGACATCCGCGCCACGATCGACCGCCAGACCGGCGAGACGCAGCTGTTCCGCTATCGCCAGGTCGCCGATCCGATCGAGAACGAATTCACGCAGATCAGCCTGGTCGGCGCCCAGGCCATCCATCCCGACGCCAAGATCGGCGACTTCCTCACCGATCCGCTGCCCGCCATCGATCTGGGCCGCATCAATGCGCAGACCGCCAAGCAAGTCATCGTGCAGCGCGTGCGCGACGCCGAGCGCGAGCGCCAGTTCACCGAGTACAAGGATCGCGTCGGCGAGATCGTCAACGGCATCGTCAAGCGCGTCGAGTTCGGCAACGTCACGATCGATCTCGGCCGCGCCGAGGCGGTGATGCGCCGCGACGAGACGATCCCGCGCGAGACCTTCAAGGTCTCCGATCGCGCCCGCGCCTATATCTACGACGTGCGCAAGGAAGCGCGCGGCCCGCAGATCTTCCTGTCGCGCACCCATCCGCAATTCATGGCCAAGCTCTTCGCCCAGGAAGTGCCGGAGATCTACGACAGCATCATCGAGATCATGTCGGTCGCGCGCGATCCGGGCAGCCGCGCCAAGATCGGCGTGGTCTCCAACGATTCCTCGATCGATCCCGTCGGCGCCTGCGTCGGCATGCGCGGCAGCCGCGTTCAGGCCGTGGTGCAGGAGCTGCAGGGCGAGAAGATCGACATCATCCCCTGGTCCTCCGATCCCGCCACGTTCGTCGTCAACGCATTGGCGCCGGCCGAAGTCGCCAAGGTCGTCCTCGACGAGGAGGATCATCGCATCGAAGTCGTCGTCCCCGACGATCAGCTGTCGCTGGCGATCGGCCGCCGCGGCCAGAACGTCCGGCTGGCGTCGATGCTCACGGGCTGGGCGATCGACATCCTGACGGAGCAGGAGGAATCCGACCGCCGCCAGGAAGAGTTCAAGTCGCGCTCGGCCCTGTTCGTCGCCGCGCTCGATGTCGACGACGTGATCGCCGCGCTGCTCGTGACCGAGGGTTTCACCCGGGTCGAAGAAGTCGCCAACGTCGCGCTCGAGGATCTGTCGGGCATCCAGGGTTTCGATGATGGCCTCGCCGAAGAGCTCAAGAGCCGCGCGGAGCTGTGGGTCGAAAAGCACAACAAGGAGCTGGAAGTGCAACGCAAGGAGATGGGCGTCAGCGACGACGTCGCAGCCTTCGAGGAGTTTACCCCGGAGATGCTCGTGAAGCTCGGCGAGAAGGGCATCAAGACCCTTGATGATCTCGCGGATCTGGCGGGC
>JANNTF010000693.1:0-1477 GCA_031403455.1 Alphaproteobacteria bacterium
CCGCGCGGGGTGGTGAGTCGTCGCTTAAGCTCGGTGTTGCTTGCGGGTCAGGCGCATCAGCCACAGGCCCGCGACGGCGGCGATGACTCCGAAGCCGGCCATGGCGAGATAGGCGAGGCCGCCATGGGCGGTGAAGACGGGGCCGAGCGCCCACATCGCGATGCCCATCAGCAGGGCGTTGGCGCCGGCATGGAGGGTCTGGGCCGAGGCGGCGTGGCTCGCGGGCAGGGTCCGCACGATGAACTGGATCGCGCCGAGATAGGCGAAGCCGAAGCTGCCGGTGTGCAGGAGCTGCAGCGCGACGAAGCTCCAGAAATCGGTGGCGAAGGCGTGGAACGTCCAGCGCGGGATCGCCGCCAGCGCGCCGAGGATGAGCAGGGTCGCCGGCGACAGCCGCGCCACGAGATGGCGGCTGTACCACAGCAGCAGCAGCTCCATCGTCGTGCTCACGCCCCAGAGCCAACCGATCTGGCTCTGGCTCAATCCCACCGCCGACCAATGCCAGGTGCTGAAGGCGTAGAGCACGGCATGGCTCGCCTGGGTGAAGCTGGAGGCGATGAGGAACACCATGACGACCGGCTGGCGCAGCAGGTAGCGCACCGGCGCCTGCGGCCGCGCGCCGTGCGGCGGCACGGTGTCGGGCGGCAGGAGATGGGCGCCGAGCGCGGCGACCACCAGGAGTCCGAGGCTCATCCAGATCACCGAGTCGACGCCGAGCCGGTCGATCAACGAACCGCTGGCGACGGCCAGAGTCATGAACGACACCGACCCCCAGAAGCGCAGACGCCCTAAATCGAGATTTTCGCGCTGGCATGCGGTGAGCGCCCGCCCGTCGCCGAGCGGCCCGACAGGGGAGCGGAAGATCGTGAAGACGATCGCGATGGCGAGCAGCGGCCAGAAATCCTGGGTCGTCAGATTGAGGGTGAACACGGCGACCGTCAGCCAACCCAGGGTCGCCGCGACGCTGCGGGCATGGCCACGCCGATCGACCCAGCTGCCGACGGCGGGGCTGGTCACGACACGCGCCAGGATGGTGATGAAGCCGAGCGCGCCGAGCTGCGTGGCGGTGACGCCTTGCGCCTGATACCAGGCCTGCATCCCCGGCAGATGCACGCCCATACAGGCGTAGTACAGCGCGTAGAAGAGCGAGATTCGCCCAGCGGTCGAGAGCAGCATCAGGCCCCGGCGTTCACGGCGTCACGCGCGCGAGCGCAAACGCAAACGTCGTTTCGCGAGGCGCCCCTGCTCCGCAGATCAGTTGAAGACCAGATTCGGGAGCCAGAGCGCGAGCGGCGGAATATAGGTGACCAGCGCGAGGACCAGGATCATCGCGCCGATGAACGGCAGCGCCTCGCGGACGAAGGCGTCGAGCGGGACGCGCAAGATGGCGCAGGTCGTGAACATCAGCGTGCCGACCGGCGGCGTCACCCCGCCGATGGTCAGGTTCAGGACCATGATCAGCCCGAAATGCACCGGG
>JANNTF010000694.1:0-2980 GCA_031403455.1 Alphaproteobacteria bacterium
CGATGATCACGCAGCATATGCCGGAGCGGGGTTAGCGCGCCGACGGCCGCGTTTCGCGCTCAGTCGGCGCTGGCGTGCACCGGTGGCGCCGTGGCGCCGTCCGCCGAGTCGGCGCCGCGGCGATCGCGCACGACCCCGACGAAATTGCGACGCCGGCGGCGGCATGGGCCGACATAGACATCTGAACGGATGAACGGCCGCGGCCGCATCACGATCTCCTCCAGGCGCAGCCGCAGCATCTCCGGGACTGGCGGTTTGGCGGTCACCTCGTGGACGCCGGCATCGCGCGCGGCGCGGATCGTCTCGCCGTCGGCCGACGCCAGCAGGATGATCGGCGTGGCCTGAACCGTGCCGCGCGTCTTCCACCGCAACGCGCTGATGAATTGCACGGCGCCGGGCCCGAATCCATCGTCGAGCACGAGCACATCGGTCTGCTCGCCGCGCAGCGCCACCAGCGCCTCCGCGGGATCGGTGGCAAGCCGGATCGTACCGACTCCGATCTGGGTCAGCGCGTCGCGAGTCGCCGCGCGTCGCGAGTCGACATCGTCGACGACGAGCACGTTCAGCTTTGATGGATCGAAAACTGCCACCCGGCCTCCAAAGAGAGCCGCAGGGTCGCGTATCGCCGTTAAAGCCTCGTGAACGATCAGGCGCGCAGGCGGCTTAGCCGAGCGGCCAATGCGGCTTGCGCTTTTCGAGAAAGCTCGCGATCCCCTCGCGACCCTCGGCGCCGACGCGGATCTCCGCAATCCGCCGCGCGGTCTCGGCGATCAGCGCGTCGTCGATCGGCGCGCGCGCCACATCGCGAATCATCCTCTTTGCGGCGCTGAGCGCCGCTGGGCCATTGGCCACGAGAAGGTCACAGATCTGATCGACGGCGAGCTGCAGCTGATCGGCCTTGAAGACTCCTTGGACGAGTCCGAGGCGCTCGGCCGCGCGTGCGTCGAAACTCTCGGCGGTCAGGAAGTAGCGCCGCGCCGCGCGCTCGCCGATCGCGGCGACGACATAGGGGCTGATCACGGCCGGGATCAGGCCCAGCCGGACTTCGGAGATCGCGAAGCTCGCGCGCTCCGCCGCCAGGGCGATGTCGCAGCAAGCGACCAGGCCGCAACCGCCGGCGATCGCCGCGCCCTGGACCTGGGCGAGCGTGGGCTTCGCGAGCTCGTTGAGCGTGCGCATCAACGTCGCCAGCGCGTCGGCATCGCGCCGGTTCTCGGCTTGAGCGTATAGCGCCATGCGCTTCATCCAATTCAGATCCGCGCCCGCGGAAAAGCTCTTCCCCGCTCCCGTGAGCACCACGACACGGACAAGCCGATCCGCCTCGAGGCGTCGCAGCGTGCGCGTCAGTTCCGCGATGAGCTGATCATCGAAGGCGTTGTGAACCTCCGGGCGATTGAGCGTGATCGTCGCCACGCCGCGCGGGTCGGTGGCGACGAGAAGCGCATCGGTCATGATCGCGGGGCTCCTTCATGCGCGTGAATGCGTCATGCGCGATGAGTAACAAGGAAACCCCGCAGCGACCACCCTCTCGCTTCAGAGGTATTCGGCCTTGATGTCGATCGTGGAGTCGACGCCCAGCCGCGCGTGGTTGGCCGTCAGCCATGCCTCCGCCGTGGCGCGGCCGATGTCGCGTAGCTGGATCAGGAATTCCCAATCGGCGTTGAGCTTGCTCGCCACGCTGAAGCCGGTCATCTGCTCATGCGCCGAGATCGCATGCAGCCGCATCCGCTTGAGCGCCTTGCCCTTCACCGCACCGCCGTCGATGAGCGAGGTCACGAACTCGACCGCGCGCATCTCGCGCATGAGCGAGGAATTGAAGCTGATCTCGTTGACCCGGTCGGCGATTTCCGCCGGCGTGGTCGGCAGGTTCTCGCGCCGGATCTGGTTGACCATCACCACCACCACGTCGCGGGTATCGGTGTGGTAGAAGAGCGGGAACAGCACCGGGTTGCCCATGTAGCCGCCATCCCAGTAGTGCTCGCCGTCGATCTCCACCGCCTGGAACAGGTGCGGCAGGCAGGCCGAGGCCATCACCGCATCGACCGACATGTGCGCGTTGTCGAAGATCCGGACCTTGCCGCTGCGCACATTGGTCGCGCACAGGAACAACTTGACCTCGCCGCAGTGATGCAGCGCCTCGAAGTCGACACATTGCGCGAGCAAGTCGCGCAGCGGATTGAGGTTGAGCGGGTTGAACTGGTATGGCGAGAACATCCGGGTGAAGGATTCCAGCGCCCACTGCTGCACGGCAGCGCCCGGTTGCGATCCGGAATTGCCGACCGGATCGGCGCCGGGCAGCAGTGCGGCGGGATTGAGCAACGCACCCATGCGGCTCACGCGCTGCCAGAAATCCGCCAGCGTGGCGCGCGCGCCATCATGGCCGCCGTGCATCAGGCCATGCGCGACCAGCACCGCATTCATGGCGCCGGCGCTGGTGCCGCAGATGCCGTCGATGGCCCCGCGGCCGTCCACGAGCAGGCGGTCGAGCACGCCCCAGGTGAAGGCGCCATGTGCGCCGCCGCCCTGCAGGGCGAGGTTGATCGGCCGCGCTGGCGCGGCGGCGGGCTTGCGCGGCTTGCGCGTTCGACGCGTGGCCATGGGCGGCGGCATTCCCTGCAACGGCACGGGCCGGTGGTGGCCCGCGGGAATGGGCACGATACGGCACCGCGGCACGATGCGAGACGCCGGGGCCGTGTCCGGATCCGGACGCGCCGGCGGCGTGGCGTTCGCAAGCGGACGGCCGGCGCCGCAGGTATCGCCGCAAGTCGTTGAATCCACGGGCGCTGTCGCTGTGGCACATGCGTTGCTTTGATGCGGGCCTGGATCTTGAGGAAGCACGCCATGGCCTGGGCCACCGACCTGCGTTACGCCCTGCGCCGCCTCGCGCGCGCGCCGGGCTTCGTCGCCGCCAGCCTCGCGATGCTGCTGCTGGGCGTGGGCCTGAGCGTGGCGATGTACAGCATGCTGCGCGGCGTGGTGC
>JANNTF010000695.1:0-2179 GCA_031403455.1 Alphaproteobacteria bacterium
TGAAGGCGATGCGCGCTTGCGCGGCGCGGCCGAGTTGCAGCAGCAGCGCGCCTTTGACCCCGAAGAAATTGAAATAGCCGGACAGGCGCGGCGCGAGCGGCTCGATCATCTCGAGCGCGGCGTCGGGACCGCGGAGCTTCGCCACCGCGACGGCGCGGTTGAGCGTGACGATGGGCGACGGCTGCAGAGTTTCGAGCGCGGCATAGAGCAGATCGATCTGGGTCCAATCGGTATCCTCGGGCCGCGCGGCGCCGGCATGCAGGGCCGCGATCGCGGCCTGCACCTGGTAGGGGCCGCGGCGGCGATGGCGCATCGCCTTGTCGATCAGCGCCAGGCCCTCGGCGATCATCTTGCGATTCCACAGGCCGCGATCCTGGTCGTCCAGCAGCACGATCGCGCCGGCCGCATCGAAGCGCGCGGGCGCGCGCGCGTGCTGCAGGAGCATCAGCGCCGTCAGTCCCATCAGCTCGGGCTCGCTCGTGAAGAGCCGCAGCAGCAGACGCGCGAGACGGATCGCCTCGTCGCAGAGCGGCGCGCGCGTGGCATGCTCCGAGCCGCTCGCCGAATAACCCTCGTTGAAGATCAGGTAGATCATCGCCGCGACGGCCGCGAGACGCTCCTCTCGCTCGGGCGCGCCCGGCGTCTCGAACGGCACATCGGCTTCGGCGATGCGGCTTTTCGCCCTGACGATGCGCTGTTCCATGGCGCTCTCGCTGACCAGGAAGGCGCGCGCGATCTGCTTGACCGTCAGGCCGCAGACGATGCGCAGCGCGACGGCGATCTGCTGCGTCGCCTGCAGATCGGGGTGGCAGCAGATGAACAGCAGCCGCAGGATGTCGTCGCGATACTGCGCATCGTCGAGCCGGTCGGCGAGCGCGGTTTCGGCATCGTCGAGATCGGAGATCAACGCGTCCTCGGGCAGCGGAAGCTGCTTACGCTGGCGCCGCACATGATCGATCCCGGAATTGCGGCCGACCATGATCAGCCAGGCCGTGGGATCGCGCGGCGGTCCGTTCTGCGGCCAAGTCTTCAGCGCGCGCAGACACGCGTTCTGGAACGCTTCCTCCGCGGTGTCGAGATGGCGAAAATAGCGCAGCAGCGCGCCGAGCGCCTGGGGGCGCGACGCGGTCAGCGCCGCATCGATCCAGGCGAGATCGCTCATCTCACGGCGGTCCCGGGATAGAACAGCGATAGCGGGCGGATCTCATAGGCGCCCGGCCCGGGATTGGCCGCGGTCAATTCGCGCGCCACGTCCAAGGCGTCTTCCAACGCCGCGCACTCCACGACGTAGAAGCCGAGCAATTGTTCCTTGGTCTCCGCGAAGGGTCCGTCGATCACGACAGGCTCAGGGCTTTTCCTCAGCGTGGTCGCGGCTGTAGTCGGCAGGAGGCGAGCGACCGGCCCGAGCCGCCCTTGCTTGATCAGCTTCTCCTGCACGACCGCGAGCTTCGCCATGACGGCATCGTCCTCGGCCTTGGTCCAGGAACCAACGACGTCTTCGACGTGGTAGCAAAGGATGGCGTAGAGCATGTGTGCGCGCTCCTGGCAGCGGGATCAGAGGGGCCTGTCGCAATTGATCATCCAGGGAATGCCGAAGCGGTCGACGAGCATCCCGAAGCGCTTGGCCCAGAAGGTTTCCTGGATCGGCATCTTCACCGTTCCGCCTGCCGCCAATTCGTGGAAGATGCGCTCGGCCTCGGCCGGGTCCGCGACGCCGATCGATACCGAAATGCCCTGCGGCGCCTCGTGGCCCTGAGGCATCGAGTCGCTGCCCATCAGCATCTGGCCGTCCTTGATCAGGCATGCATGCATGATCTTGCCGCGCCATTCGGCCGGGAACTGCGCCTCCATGGGCGAGCCGCCATAGGTCATCATCGCTTCCAGCTTCGCGCCGAGGCAGCGTTCGTAGAACTTGAACGCGGTCTCGCAAGTGCCGTCGAACATCAGATACGGGCTCAGCTTCACGGGTCGCTCCTGTGTTTGGATTTTCAGTGGGGTCGGGTCACGTCTTTTCGAGCTGGTCCTTGAGCCGGTTGTGATGCTCGATCGCCTCGCCGGGCGTAAAATCGGAAAGTTCGAAGACCTGGCGGATCTCGATCTCGCAATCCTCTTCGGACGGATTGGGGCAGCGTTTGATCCAGTCGATCGCCTCCTGCTTCGACTTCACCTGGAACATCCA
>JANNTF010000696.1:0-4964 GCA_031403455.1 Alphaproteobacteria bacterium
CTGGAAACCGGTGAGGCCCAGCGCCATCGCGGCGGCGATCTGGCCGCGGCGCACGCTCGAGATCCCGGCGCGGATGATCTGCGAGTAATACGCCGCCTCGAACATCACGAAGGCGATCAGCACCGAATAGAAGCCGCTGACCGGGCGGCCGAAGATCTTGGGCACCAGCGTATAGAACCAGAAGATCACCAGGATCAGCGGCATCGAGCGCAGGAAATTGACATAGGCCGCGACGAACCACGCAAGCGGCTTGATCGGCGACAGCCGCGCGATGGCGAGCAGCAGCCCGAGCGCGAGCCCGGCGCTGACCGCGAGCGCGGTGAGCTGAAGCGTCAGCAGCATCCCGTTCCACAGGAAGGGTGCGTTGGTGATCAGCACGGCGAAGTCGAAGTTCGAGAACATCTATTTCGCCCCCACCGCGATGGTGCCAGCGATGCGCGTGCGGCGCTCGACGACGCGCATGATCAGGATCACGAGACCGGTGACCAGACTGTAGAGCAGGGTCGCCGTGGTGAACGCCTCGAAGGCGGCGAAGGTGTATTCCTCGATCTGGCGCACCTGCTCGGCGACGCGCGACGCGGTGTAGAGGCCGAGACACGCGACGGCGGTGAGGAATTGCGGATACGGCATGTCGCGCTTGACCCAGCGGCTCGGGCACCACGAAGTACCAGAGGAACATCTGCACGAGCAGCGGGATGTTGCGGAAGATCTCCACGTAGATCGTACCCGCGAGGCGCAGAAGCGGATGCTCGGTCGTGCGCGCGATGCCGATGATCGATCCGAGCGGGAAAGCGATCACCCAAGCGAGGATCGCGATCAAGCAGGTATTGGCGAAGCCGGAAATGATCCAGCCGAAACACGGATCCTGCAGCAGGATCCGCCAATTCCAATTATCGCTGCCCATGCGTGGGTCGCGACTTCAGGCGCGTGCCGAGAGCATCCACTCAGCGCCGCCGGTCGCCACCCGATGCTGCACGCACCGGGTGGCGTGGTCGCTCAATCCGGAATCGCGACGAGCTCGAAATTCTCCTTGAGCCGCTCGCTCAGCGGATAGTTGATCTTGGTCGGGCCGGGCTCGAACCACTTCTTGTAGATCTGCGCCATCTCGCCGCTCTGGATCAGCTTGGAGATCGTCTTGTTGCCGATCAGGCGCCAATCGTCGTTGTTGCGCGGGATCATCATGCCGTAAGGGTCGTACGAGAAATACGGCCCGACGATCTCCCACTCGCCCGGATTCTTCGAGGCGCTGGCGAGGCCGAACAGCACCATTTCGTCGGAGACATAGGCGTCGGCGCGGCCCTGCTCGAGATTGAGCATCGACTGCGAGTGATCCTTCACCTTGACGATCTCGCCCTTGATCTTGATGCCCTTCTTGTCGATCTCGACCTGCGCCGCCTTCTCGTTGGTGGTGCCGAGCACCGCGACCAGCACCTTGCCGGCCATGTCCTCGATCTTCTTGATGCCGGAATTCTTGCGCACCAGCAGCTTCGAGCCGGTCAGGAAGGTCGTGTTGAGGATCACAGCGTTGCGCCCCGATCCCTCTCCCCATTGCTGCGTGAGCGGGGGAGAGGGGGCAAGGTCATGGGTTCATGGATTGCCTCGGTGACGCGCCGAGGCAGTCCCTCACTTCGGCATCGTGGCCTTTGCGGTCGCGTAGAGTTCGCTCAGCGGCACGACCCGCCCATGGAGCGGCAGGATGCGCTCGACCGCCAGCTTCAGCTGCTCGATATTCGCGATCAGATTGACGTTGTTCGCATTGGCGAGGGCGGGCGGCGGCGTATTGGGCGGCAGCGGCGTATACGCGTCCGCTTCGATCAACAGCTTCTCCTTGGGCAGATAGACCATCAGGAAGGAGTTGGTGTGCACGCTGTCACCGATGCGCCGAATCTCGATCGTGCGTGTCGAGTCCTTCATCACCAGCTTGTTTCTCACGCCGTCGATCCTGGCCTTCTTGCCCGATTGCGCCAGGCGGTCGGGCGCGATCCGATTGGCGTTCGCGAAGGCGCGCTCGAAGAACGGCTTGTTTTCGGCCTGCGTGATGATGATCGCACCCTCCGCCGCGGCGGCGCGCAAGCCGCCGGAATGATCGAAATGCTGATGGGAGTTGATGACGTATTTGATCTTCTTGCCGGGCACGAGGGTCTTCACCGCCTCCAGCACCGGGACCGATCGCCCGTCATTCAGCGGGGTTTCGACCAGCACGAGATGATCGCGCATCTCGATCGCCACGCTGTTATGCGACCCGCCGGCGATGAACCAGACGCCGTCGGCCACTTTCTCGATCGCCACCCGCTCGGTCGCGTTGCGCACCGCATCGGGCAGCGCGATGTCGGCGGTCGCGTTGGGCTCGACTTCCTTGATGGTCACGTCGAGGACAGGAAAACCTCCCGCCGATTGCTGGACCCGGGTCGGAAACTTCACGCCGGCGAAGTCGCGATACTCGCTGTAGCTCGTGACCGCGCGCGTGTCGCCGAGAACGGCGTCGGGGAATCGCGACTCGATCCGCTCGACCAGGCCAGCATCGTTGATGAACAAAGTTGCGACGAATCTGCCCGGCTCGGTGAAGCTGAGCGCGGCGATGGGTTTGCCGCCTTTCTGCTTCGTCCATTTCACCGTGGCATTGTTCCGCATCGCCGCCTTGAGCGCACCGTGCGGCGTGATCCAGAGTTGATGCGTGCGATCGTTCACGAATCGCGGGCCGGCGGCCGGGTTGTTGGCCACGACGTTCCAGGCATGGGCGCCGCTGAGGAACTGATCGTTGCGCTGCTGGCCGACGAGCGGATAACCGCCGCCGCCGCGTGGCTCGCCGCGACCGAGCGTGATCTCCTCGCGCATCGACGCGGTCTCGTAGTTGATCGTCCGGATCAGGCTGTGGACCGTGATCTTCGGCCATGCGAGGCCCGCCTTGTAGGCTTGGCCGAAGGTGAAGCCGATGCCGTCACCGGCGTAGCGCAGCGTCTTGAGCTGACCCGCGCCCATCGCGTCGGATGCGCGCTTGAGGACATCGGCCGCCGTCTGGGCGAAAGCCGGCGCGGACGCAAACCCGAGCACCGCGATCGCCAGGCTGGCGCCGCTGAAGAACATTCGACGAAACATGATAACTCCCTGAGTTTTGATTGAGCCGAATTGCCCTCGTTGGCGTGCGTGCCGTCAAGTTCCGTGTGCGAAACCAGCTCGGCCAGACAAGCAACACCGACGCGGCGCAGGAATTCCCGACGACCGCCATGGCGCGGCTCCGTGCGGCGGACGTAACCTGACACGAATGCCAATTCCGATTTGCAGCGAATCCTCGCAACTCCTCCCGATAGGTTGATCCGATCATGAGCTCCGCTCCGGCTTCCCCTCTGCGCATCGGTGTTCTCGGCGCCGCCAACATCGCGCGCGCGTTTTGCGCTGGCGTCGCGCCGTCGACGCTGGTCAAGGTGACGGCGATCGCCAGCCGCGATGCCAAGAAGGCCGAGCGTTTCGCGCGCGAGGTCGGCGTCGCGCGCTTCCATCCTTCCTATGAAGCCCTGCTCGCCGATCCGGCGATCGACGCGATCTACAATCCGCTGCCCAACGGCCTGCATGCGGTGTGGTCGATCCGAGCCGCGGAGGCCGGCAAGCACGTGCTCTGTGAGAAACCACTCAGTGCATCGGGGGATGAGGCGCGCGCGATGTTCGCGGCGGCGGCGAAGCATGGCGTCCACCTGGCCGAGGCCTATCCCTATCGATCGCAGCCGCAGACCTTGAAGCTGCGTGAACTGGTGGAGAGCGGCGCGATCGGGAAAGTGCAGCTCATCCGCGCCAGCTTCGGGATCAACATCTCCGATCCCGCCGATCTCACCGATATTCGCTGGAGCGCGGAGCTCGCCGGCGGCGCGCTCATGGATGCCGGCAGCTATCCCGTCAGCCTGGTCCGGCTCGTCGCCCGTGAACGGCCGTCGCGGGTGCACGCAATCGCGCGCTGGGGCGAGAGCAAGGTCGACCGCACGTTGGTGGCGACGCTCGACTACAGGAGCGGCTTGCTGGCGCAGATCTCCTGCAGCTTCACCACCGGGTTCCATCGCCACGCCCTGATCGCCGGATCGACGGGCTCGATCGAGACGACCTATCTCAATCACCCGCCGATGGTCGGTCCGCCGGTGTTGCAGCTCTGGCGTGGCGCGCGCTCCGACAACGCGGGCTTCGAGACCATTACGACGGCAGCGGGCGACGGCTTTCTCGCCGAGGCCGAGGCTTTCCAACGTCTGGTCGCGCATGGGCCCGCGCAGTGGAACGGCGCCAAGCCGGAGGAATCGATCGACATCATGGATACGTTGGAAGCGATGCTACGCAGCGCCCGCACGGGAGCGCCCGTCGACATCGCGGCCTAGGCGACACGCGTGAGCCGCGTGCTTCCGCTCGCGGCATTCGGCGTCATCAGCCTGTTCTGGGGGCTGACCTGGCTCACCGGAAAGATCGGGGTCAGCTCCGTTCCGCCGCAATTCTTCACGTCCTCGCGGTTCCTCGTCGCGGGATTCCTGCTGATCGCGTGGCTCGCCCTGCGCGGCCAGACGATCTGGCCGCCGCGTGCGATGCTGCCGCGTGTCGTGGTGATCGCGTGCCTGATGATGTTCGTGAGCCCGGGTCTGAATTTCTGGGGGCTCGGTCGGACCGGCTCCGGCGTCGCCGCGGTGATCAATCTGGCGCTGACGCCGATGGTTCTCTATGTCGTCGGCCTGCTGACCGGCGCGGAGCGCCGGAGCGCGAGCCTCGATCTCGCGCTCCTGCTCGGAGTGGTCGGGCTGGCGCTGCTCTTCGTGCCGCGGCTGCAGGCGCAGGGAACCGATCTCCGGGGTCTCGCCGCGATCGTCGTCGGGACGAGCTGCCTGGCGACCGGCAGCGTGATCAGCCGTCCTCTGGCGGGCATTTATGGCGCGCTGCCGCTGGCTGCGGTCACCAGCGTCATCGGTGGCGTGGGCCTGATGAGCGTGTCGCTCGCG
>JANNTF010000697.1:0-2295 GCA_031403455.1 Alphaproteobacteria bacterium
GATCAGATCACCGGCGTGCGCCGCGTCTTCGCGTCGACCCTGTTCTGGCGCGTGATGCCGGTCGCCGTGCTGACCCATGGCATGTTCCTCGCCTATCAGAGCCTATGGGCCGCACCATGGTTGCAGCAGGTCGCCGGACTCGATGCGTCCGCGCGCGCCGTCATCCTCCTCGTGATCTCCTGCTCGATCATCGTGGGGCATTTGCTCGGCGGTATCGGCGTTGCACCGCTGGTCCACAGAGGCGTCGGCAAGGGGCGCATCCTCGCCGCCTTCATCCTCGCGTTCATGCTGGCGGAGGTTCCGATCGCTCTCGGCGTCACGATCGCGTTGCCGCTGCTCTGGTTCCTGTTCACGCTGTTCGGCTGCGCGACGATCTACAGCTACACGATCCTCACCCAGGCTTTTCCCGCCGGCATGGCAGGCCGCGTGAACACCGCGCTCAACGTCTCCGTCTTCACCGGCGCCTTCGCGCTGCAGGCCCTGGTCGGATGGGCGATCGACGCCCTCCAATCCCTCACCACCTGGGACCCCGGCACCGCCCACCGCGCGGTGATCGCGGCGATCATGATGATGCAGGCTGCCGCCTTCGCCTGGTTCTGGAGTGCCCGCGAGGCGCGCGATGCATAGACGCAGCGCAGCGCCCGCGCCGCGCCGTTGTCGAACCGGCAGGGCGCGCGTCTAGGGCGGAGGACCGTAGAGCTGGCGCGCGCGCGCCTCGAACGCCGCCACCATGCGTTTGGTGGCTTCGTTGAAGAGGACGCCGATGACGGATTGCAGGAGTTTCGAACGGAACTCGAAATCGACATAGAAATCGATCAGCGTGCCGCCGGTCGGCAGTTCCGCGGATGGCGGGGCGGGCTCGAAGCGCCAGTGGTTCGTGAGATGCTTGAACGGACCTTCCGCGTACCAGACGTTGATGCGCCGCGTCGGTTCGAGTTCGACATTCGAAGTGAAGCGCTCGCGAAACATCTTGAAGCCGATCACGAGATCCGCGACCAGCACGTTGCCATCGCGTTTGCGGATCCGCGACGCCAGGCACCACGGCAGGAACTCGGGGTAACGGTCGACCTGTGCGACGAGATCGAAGAGCTGCTGGGGGGTGTACGGCAGCAGCCGCTTTTCGGCGTGGGTGGGCATCGAGAGGACTGACCGCGGAGGCGCGAGGGAATGCGGAGATTGCAGGACAAATCATACGCGCGCGGCGTCACGCCACGCCAATCCCATTCGTCGCGCCGCGCTTCTATCGACGCGAAGCGAGCACGGCCGCGCGAGCGGCCTGGAGGCGCTGAAAATCCGCATCCGCATGATACGAGGATCGCGTCAGCGGACTCGCCGAGACCAACAGGAAGCCCTTCGCCAGCGCCATCGTCTTATACGCGTCGAATTCATCCGGCGTGACGAAACGTGCGACAGCGGCGTGTTTGGGCGTGGGTTGCAAGTACTGACCGATCGTCAGGAAGTCGACCTCGGCGGAGCGCAGGTCGTCCATCACCTGACTCACCTCCGAACGATCCTCACCGAGGCCGACCATGATCCCCGATTTCGTGAACACGGAGGCGTCCAGCTCCTTCACCCGCTGCAACAGCCGAAGGCTGTGGAAGTAGCGCGCGCCCGGCCGGATCGTCGGATAGAGCCGCGGCACGGTCTCGAGATTGTGGTTGTAGACATCCGGCCGCGCCGCCACGACTTTCTCGATGGCGCCGTCCTTGCGCAGGAAATCCGGCGTCAGAATCTCGATGGTCGTGCCCGGCGAGCGCGCTCGGATCTCTTCGATCGTGCGCACGAATTGCATTGCGCCGCCGTCGTCGAGATCGTCGCGATCGACCGACGTGATCACGATATGCGCCATGCCGAGGCTGGCGACCGCCTTGGCGGTGTTTTCCGGCTCGTGCGGATCGATCTGGTCGGGTTTGCCGGTGGCGACGTTGCAGAATGCGCAGGCACGCGTGCAGACGGAGCCGAGAATCATCACGGTCGCGTGCTTCTTCTTCCAGCACTCCCCGATATTCGGGCATGCGGCCTCTTCGCAGACCGTGACCAGCTTGAGGTCGCGCATGAGCTTACGCGTCTCGTGGTACTCCGGACTTGTCGGCGCCTTGACGCGGATCCACTCGGGTTTGCGCTGGATCGGATTGTCCGGCCGATGCGCCTTTTCGGGATGCCGGCGGGCAGCGCGCTCTTCCTTGGTCAGCTCGGGGGCGTCATTCATGACGATCAGAAGTGGATCGCGCGACCATACGCGTCAAGCACGCTCTCATGCATCATCTCGGAGAGAGTCGGATGCGGGAAGACGGT
>JANNTF010000698.1:0-4127 GCA_031403455.1 Alphaproteobacteria bacterium
CGCCATCGAAAAGCGGGCGGGCGCGGCCATCGACGAGATGCGGCGCCGCCTCGTCGACACAGAGGGTCAGCTGTGTCGAGCCCGGCGTCTGCGAGAAGATGAATGGGTAGCGGCGCACATAGGCGGGGATGTAGGTGTCGGCGCGCCAAATCCCGTCCGCGCCAACGAACAAATTCTGCTTCTCGCGCAAGCCCAGGACGGCGATCGGGATCGCCGGCGCCGTGGTCGCGAACACGATCGGATAGCAGCGCGCGGCATGCAGCATCTCGACCGCGTTCAGGGCGACGGCATTGGCGGCCGCCGCAAAACCGAAGCCGGCATCCGTGATCGATTTATTCGCGTGGCGCTCACGATTGACGGCCGCCGGCCGGCGGTAGAATTGCGGGAGACCCGCGGCGGCTTGGGATGGTGTCGTCTCTGCGGTCGGGGTGTCGGAAGCCATCAGCGATCCTTCTCAAAAACCAGTCCGCATCACGACCCTGAGTGGTCCTTGGCGTCAAGAGATCCTGCGCCTTTGCGCCTTATGACGCGTCCAGGCGTCGCGCGACCGCGATGGGCACGAGCACCCAGAAACGGCCGCGGGCACGCATCCTTCCGGCCCGCTCCGCCGCCGCCTCGCCCGCCCCCCAGAAAACGTCGCCGCGCACGATGCCGCGGATCGCGCCGCCGGTGTCCTGGGCAACCAGCAGGCGCTGAAGCCGCCGGTCGGGGTCGAGCGGATCTTCGGCATCGAGCCAGATCGGAACGCCCAGGGCGATATGCGCGCGATCGACGGCCAGGCTGCGCCCGGGCGTGAGTGCCACGCCCTCGCTGCCGAGGGGGCCCTCGCCCGCGAGTTCGCGGAAAAAGACGAAGGACGGATTGGCATGCAGAATGCCGCGCGCCGCTTCGGGATGAGCCGCCAGCCAGGCGCGGATCGACTGCATCGAGACTTGCTCGCGCATCAAAGCGCCGTTGTCGACCAGCACGCGGCCGATCGGCACATAGGCATGGCCGTTCTGGGCGGCATAGCCGGCCTGCAGCTCCCCGCCTTCGGCGAGCACGATGCGCCCCGAACCCTGGATATGCAGGAAGAAAACGTCGATCGGATCGTCGACCCAGGCCAGCACGCGCGCGCGCCGGTCGAGGCTTCCCTGATCGATCTCGGCGCGTGTGTCGTACGGCGCCAAGGCGCCGGCAATCACACGACCCGCGATCCGCTCGGTGCGCCAGATCTCGCGAAACCTGCCGAGCTCGACGGTGACGAGATCATCGGGCCGGGCGTAAAGCGGCGTCTGGAACTTTCCCCCACGGCTGCGGCTGCCCCGCAGCAGCGGCTCGAAATAGCCGGTGAACAGGCCCGACGCCGCATCGCCATCGAGCACGGCGAGCGGCGTGAAATGCTGCTCCAGGACGGCGCGCGCCGCGTCCACGTCGCCGGGCGGCAGCGCGGCGCTGGCGGCGCAAGCGGCGCGCCACTCCCCGGCCGTGCCGAAAGCAGGCGGGCCAAGCAACCGGTCCGGCGGCAGTGCCGCGATCCGCCGGCACGACCGATCGAGGGCGATCACGGCCTGATCGACCCGGTCGACGGACCAGCCCGGCAGGCTCACGAAGTCATTACGAACAAAGCCGATCGTGCCGGCAGGCCGTGGCGCGGCGCAGCCCGCAAGCGTCACGATCAGCGCGGCGAGGATGGCGCGGAAATACCCGCCCATCGACGCCATGGCGCTAGCGTCGATCAGTGCTGGGCGGCTGTCTGGATCAGCAGCCAGTTCGGGTCGCGCCCTCGGGTACTGCGTGAGAACGTCCAGGTGTCGGTGATCGACTCCACCCGGTTGGGATCACCATCCACCACGGCCCCATCGGCATTGCGGGTGACGTTGACCTGCTCGGTCACGAAGCGAACCGTCACGATCGCATCGCGACCCTGCAGCTTGGCGTCGATGATGTTGGCGGTCTTGATGCCGATCAGCGTCGTCGTCAAAACCTGCTTGGCGGCGACGCGCTCGCGGATCGCCGCGGAAAAACTCTCGAAGACCGGATCGGCCAGCAGTGGCCGCAGATTGGCCGTGTCGGCCTGCGCAAAGGCAGTCACGATCATCTCGAAGGCGGCGCGCGCACCGCCCTCGAACCCCTTCGCGTCAAAGGCGGGGTCGACCGCCTTGATCGCCGCGACACCGGCTTCGATCGACCCGGGCGCTGGCGCTGGTGCTTCTTCGGTGGCTGTCGGCGCGGCCGCGCGGTCGGGAAACGGTGTGACGTTATCGCCGGCAGGTTCGCCGGGCCGTGGCGCGCCGGCCGCCGGCGGCTTGCCGGTCTGCGGCCGCCAACGCTCCGGCTTCTCCTCGCCCGTGCGCCGACCAAGGACGCTGCGCAGACGCAGGATCAGGAATCCCGCGACCATGGCGAAAAAGATGATGTCCAGGAAAGCGATGCCAGTCTGATCCATGTCTCGTCCTTGCGTGAGGACTATGGGCGAAAAAGGCCGCCCGAAAATGTCGGCGTCGGAACCGTTGATGGCGTCCCGACCTATTCTGTGAACCCACTCGACGATGCGAAGGGTCAGTCTACCCCTTCGCAAAGCTATGTGACATAGGAAGATACCAAGTCAGAACAAGCGCAGCGCGGTTCCTCATGCTCCTCGTCCGCCACGGGCAATCCGAATTTAACGCCGCGTTTACCCTAACGCGCGTCGACCCAGGCATCCCCGATCCACCCCTGACGGCGATCGGTCACGTCCAAGCCGCGACCGCCGCGGATCAACTCCGTGATGCCGGCATTCGCCTGATCATCGCGAGCCCCTATACCCGTACGTTGCAGACCGCCGCAATCATCGCGCAGCGGCTCGATCTGCCGATCGAGATCGATGCGCGGGTGCGGGAGCGCGCGGCCTTCCATTGTGACATTGGAACGCCGCGCGACGAGCTCGCGGCGCAGTTTCCATCGCTGCGCTTCGACCACCTCGATGCGACCTGGTGGCACGACCACCTCGGCATCGGCCGCGCGGAAACGGAGGCCGAGGTCGACAGCCGCGCCGGCTCGTTCCGTCGCTCGATGATCCAGCGCGCGGATTGGCGCGATGTCGCCGTCGTCAGCCATTGGGGGTTCGTGCGCGCCCTGACCGGACAGCAGGTCCAGAACGGCGAAATCCTGCGCGTCGATCTCTCGCAGAGCTGATCAAGACGCTCCCTTTGAACTGACGGAGCGGCGTGCTAGAGCCGCCGGCGTTTCGATCCAGAAAAGGAAGCTCCCATGGCCGACCAGCCGCAAGCCCAGTCAACCAATTTCGCCCCGCTGGCGGTCAGCCTGCAATATCTCAAGGACGTCTCGTTCGAGAGTCCGCGCGCGCCGCAGGTCTTCGTGACGCAAGGGCCGCAATCGCAGGTCAACGTCAATGTCCGCGTCGACGGGCGCGGTGTGGGCGAGAACACCTACGAGATCACCTTGCACCTGGAAGTGAAGGCGGTGGCCGGCGAAGATCCGGTGTTCATCCTGGAGATGGACTATGCGGGCATCTTCACGGTCGCACCCCAGCCGCCCGAAGCGCTGAGCCCCTTACTGATGGTCGAAGCGCCGCGGCTGCTCTTCCCGTTCGCGCGCCAGATCGTCACCAACACGATCGCCGCGGGCGGTTTCCCGCCGTTGCTGATCAATCCGATCGACTTCGCGGATCTCTATCGCCGCCAGCTGACGAGCGGCGCGGCATCGCCGATCGCGACCGCGTAAAATCGGGCTTCAGCTCTCGGCGCTCCAGATCGGCGCTTTGAGCTTGGCGAGCAGCTCGCGGTGCGCCGCGAGCTCGAGCGCCGTGGGCGCATGCGCGCGGGCCGGGCGCGCCACGCGCTTGGCGCGGTGATCCGCGATGACGGGTCCGGCATTGAGTTCGATCGAGGCCTGCCGGCCACCGATCAGCTCGAGATAGACTTCCGACAGCAGCTCGGCGTCGAGCAGCGCGCCGTGCAGCGTGCGTTTCGAATTGTCGATGCTGAAGCGCTGGCATAGCGCATCCAACGAGGCGGGTTGGCCGGGGAATTTGCGCCGCGCGAGCGTCACGGTGTCAACCGCGCGACCGCGCGCGATCGCGGGAAATCCGAGCCGGCCCAGCTCCGCATTGAGAAACGCCAGATCGAAATCGGCGTTGTGGATGA
>JANNTF010000699.1:0-1038 GCA_031403455.1 Alphaproteobacteria bacterium
GTCTTGGCAACGTCGCCGACAAGATCGCCAAGAATCACCGCAAGACGCTGGGCCTGCTGCGCGATCTCGAGGGCGCGAAGACGGTCGGCGTGATCGCCGAGGATCGGCCACGCGGGATCACCGAGATCGCGCGCCCGGTCGGCGTGGTCGCCGCCATCACGCCCTCGACCAACCCCGCCGCCACGCCGGCGAACAAGATCATCAACGCGCTCAAGGGCCGCAACGCCATCATCCTCGCGCCGTCGCCCAAGGGCTGGACGACCTGCGCCCGGCTGATCGCCTTCATCCACGCCGAGCTCGACCGTCTCGCCGCGCCGCGCGACCTCGTGCAGATGCTGCCGGCGCCGATCACCAAGGAAGCGACCCAGGAGCTGATGCGGCAGGCGGATCTCGTCGTGGCCACGGGCTCGCAGGCGAATATCAGAGCCGCCTATGCGAGCGGCACGCCGGCTCTGGGCGTGGGCGCCGGGAATGTCGCCAGCATCGTCGCGGCCAGCGCCGATCTCCCGGTCGCCGCCGCGATGATCGCGCGATCGAAATGCTTCGACAACGCCACGAGCTGCTCGTCCGAGAACAGCGTGATCATCGACTCGGCGATCTATGACCGCATGCTCGACGCGCTGCGTGAAGCGGGCGGCGTGCTGCTCGACGCGGCGGCGCGTGCGCAGCTCGAACGCCGCCTGTGGCGTCATGGCAAACTCGCGCCCGACATGATCGCCCAGGCGGCGCCCGTCCTCGCCGCCCTCGCCGGCCTGACCGGCGCCGCGGCGACGGCGCGGTTTCTGATGGTCGAGGAAACCGGCGCCGGCTCCGCGTTTCCCTTCTCGGGTGAGAAATTATCCCCTGTCCTGGCCGTCTACCGCGCGGCCGATTTCGAGCGGGCCTGCGCAATCGTCGCCGCGATCTATGCCTATCAGGGCGCCGGACATTCGGTGGGCGTGCATTCGCGCGACGATGACGAGGCGCTGCAGCTCGCGCTGCGACTCCCGGTCTCGCGCGTCATCGTCAATCAGGCGCACAGCATCGCGACGGGCGGCA
>JANNTF010000700.1:0-2611 GCA_031403455.1 Alphaproteobacteria bacterium
TCCCGATCCCGATGCTCGACGGCGGGCATCTCGTGTTCTATGCGATCGAGGCGCTGCGCGGGCGGCCACTGGGGCCACAGGCGCAGGAATACGGTTTTCGCTTCGGGCTTGTTCTGGTACTCAGCCTGATGGTGTTCGCCACTTGGCAGGATTTGGTACGTCTTCGCGTTGTGCAGTATCTGGTAAGTCTGGTCAGCTAGGCCCGCAATCGGTAGTTCGCGTGGTCCGGCACGGTCATCCACAAAGGGTTCGTTCTGTGCCTTCCAAGTTTTCGTTGCGCAATCTGATCGCGGCCGTACTCGTGGCCATCCTTCTCAGTGCGGCGCCACTCGACGGGCACGCCCAGACGATCTCCGATATCCGTGTCGAAGGCACGCAACGCATCGACCCCGAGACGGTGCGCTCCTATCTGCTGGTCAGGCCCGGCGACGCGCTGGATGCCGAAGGATTGGATCGCGCGCTGAAGGCGTTGTTTGCGACCGGGCTGTTCGCCGACGTGACTCTCAAACGCGAGGGCACCGTGCTGGTCGCCGAGGTGGTCGAGAATCCGATCATCAACCGCATCCAGTTCGAAGGGAATCGCCGGGTAAAGGACGAGACCTTGAACCAGGAGGTTCAGCTGCGCTCCCGGCAGGTTTACACGCGGACGAAGGTACAGAACGACGTCAAACGTATCCTGGATCTGTATCGCCGTTCCGGTCGTTTCGCCGCGAGCGTCGAGCCAAAGGTGATCCAGTTGCCGCAGAACCGGGTCGATCTCGTGTTCGAGATCGCGGAAGGCGACGTCACCGGCGTGAACAAGATCGCGTTTGTCGGCAATCAACGCTTTTCGGAAGGGCGTTTGCGCGACGTGATCAATACCAAGGAGAGTCGGTGGTACCGGTTCTTGTCGAGTGCCGATACCTATGATCCGGATCGCGTGTCGTTCGATCGCGAGCTGCTGCGCAAATTCTACCTCGCGCAAGGCTACGCAGATTTTCGGGTGGTCTCCGGAGTCGCCGAACTGACGCCCGACCGCGAGTCGTTCTACGTGACCTTCACGGTCGACGAGGGCGAGCGCTATCGGTTCGGCGCGGTGGATGTCGTCTCGCGGCTGCGTGATTTGAAGCCGGAAACGCTCAAGGGTGGCTTGAGCACGGCAGCGGGCGATTGGTACGACGCCGACAAGGTCGATGAATCGATCCAGCGCCTGACGGATCAACTCGGCAGTTTAGGTTACGCGTTCGTCGATGTTCGACCGCGAATCACCCGCGACAAGGACCAGCGCACAATCGCGGTGACCTACGAAATCCAGGAAGGCCCACGCGTCTACGTCGATCGGATCAACATCGTCGGCAATGTCCGCACGCTCGATCGCGTGATCCGGCGCGAGGTCAAGCTGGCTGAAGGCGATGCTTTCAACACCGCCAAGCTGCGCCGCTCGCGTCAGCGAATCCGCAATCTCGGCTTCTTCGAGAAAGTCGATGTCACCAATGTGCCGGGCGAAACGCCCGATCGCACGGTGGTCAATGTGGAGGTCCAGGAACGCTCCACCGGCGAGGTGAGCTTCGGTGTCGGGTTCTCCAGCTCCGATGGCCCGCTCGCCGACATCCGGATTCGGGAGCGCAATCTGCTCGGCCGTGGCCAGGATCTGACGATTGGTTTCCTGCTGTCGGCGAAACGCCAGGAAGCCGATTTGAGCTTCGAGGAACCCTATTTCCTGGATACCGACATCGCCGCTGGGTTCGATCTCTTCCGGCTACGGCGGGATTTCCAGCGTGAGGCACGTTACGACGTCGACAGCATCGGCGGATCGGTGCGCGCGCGATATCAGCTCAGCGAATTCCTTCGCCATACCGTCCGCTACACGCTGCGCAGCGATACCATCGAGAATGTGGGCGGGGAAGCATCGCGCTTCGTTCGCGAGCAACAGGGGACCTTCATCACATCCGGTCCTGGCCACGATCTGCTCTATGATCGCCGCGACGATCGCTTCGACCCGACCGATGGATATTTCGTGCGGCTTTCGCAGGATATCGCCGGCTTTGGCGGCGACAGCAAGTGGCTGCGCAACCGTCTCGCTGCCGGCTATTACTATCCCTTCAGTGAGGATTGGGTTGCCAGCGTATCCGGCGAGGCGGGCTACATCTTCAACTTCAACGAACCGGTGCGGATCAATCAGCGGTTCTTCGTCGGCGGCGAGAATTTCCGCGGCTTCCGCTCCGCGGGTCTCGGCCCCCGCGATCGGGCATCCGGGGATTCTCTTGGCGGTAACGAGTACGCCGTCGGCACTGTCAGCATGTCCTTTCCGACAGGTCTGCCCAAGGAGATCGGCATTCGTGGATTCATGTTCAGCGATTTTGGCACGCTTCGGAACACGGATGCCAAGGGAGTGGGCGTGCTCGATACCGGCTCGATACGGGCGTCGATCGGCGTCGGATTCAGCTGGCGTTCCCCATTCGGTCCGCTACGCCTTAGTTTCGCCCTCCCCGTGGTGAAAGAGGAGTTCGACAAGCGGGAGATTTTCCGCTTCAGCTTCGGTTCGCGGTTCTGAGCGGGTTCCTTCTTCCAAAATGAGATCGATCATCATGGTGCGCCTGATTCTTGCCGCGTTGATGCTGACTGCGAGCAT
>JANNTF010000701.1:0-19518 GCA_031403455.1 Alphaproteobacteria bacterium
CGGCGGCAAGCGTCTCGGCTACGTCGCCAATATGGCGCATCATGTCGATGTCGGCGGCTCGCAGCCCGCAAGCCTCGGGGTCAACCGCGAGATCTATCAGGAAGGCATCATCCTGCCGGTGACGCGCGTGGCAGTCGCCGGGAAGATCGATGACAACGTCCTCAATCTGATCCTCGCCAATATCCGTGCACCACGTGAGACCAACGGTGACATCCGCGCGCAGATGTCCGCCAACGTCATCGGCGCGCGCCGTCTTCAAGCGCTAACGGAACGCTATTCGCCCGACATCGTCGCTTGGTTCTGCGACGAGCTGATCGCCTACACCGAACGCTGGGCCGATCGTGAAATTCGGAAATTGCCGGAAGGAATCTACGAGGCGGAAGGCTATCGCGATGATGACGGGATCACCGATCAGCCGATCAAGCTCAAGGCGAAGGTGACACTGCGCGATGGACACATGCATGTCGACGTCACCGGCTCGGACGCTCAGCGAGCTGCGCCGATGAATTGCAATCGGGCAATGGCGAAGACGGCGGCGGTCTTCGTGCTGCGCTGCCTGATGGACGATCGCATTCCGGTCAACGAAGGTCTGCTGCGGCGCGTGCACCTGGACGGACCTGATGGACTCATGTGCACGGCCATGCGCCCGGCGGCGGTCGTCGGTGGCTGGGAACTCTGCATGCGGCTGACCGAGATCGTGTTTCTTGCTTTGCATCCGGCTCTGCCGGGCCGGGTCCCGGCGGCCGGCAAAGGGTGCATCGTCAACCTGGGATTCGGCGGCCACGACCCGAGGCGCGGCGAGTATTACTGCTATATGGAGACCATTGCTGGCGGCAACGGTGGGCGCTCGCGCAAGGATGGTCCGGATGCCGTGCAAACGAATCTACAGAACACGGAGAATGCGCCGATCGAAGAAGTGGAATTGAACTATCCAATCCGCGTGCGCCGGTATGAGTTGATCACCGACAGCTGCGGCGCGGGCAAGTTCCGAGGTGGCATGGGTGTACGACGCGAGTTCGAGTTTCCATACGGACCGTGTTCATGGACGATTCTCTCGGACGGGCGGAAATTCGCGCCATGGGGGCTCGATGGCGCAGCGTCCGGTCGGACGCAGCGATTCACTCTCGATCCCCAGGGGGAGAAACGCGACCTGCCGTCGAAATGCACGCTCGACGTGCCGCAAGGCATGCGCGTGCGGGTCGAGACCGCCGGGGGCGGAGGGTTTGGCGATCCTCGCCAGCGTGAGCGTGAGGCCGTGCTCCGCGACTTGCGCGACGAGAAGATCTCGGCGCAGGCGGCAAAGGAACTCTACGGCGTCACGCCCTGACCGTGCCGCACGGCCGCAGTGATCCGCGTGGCGTGCCTGTCATCCACGATTGCCGCCGAGCCCGCCGAAGAGCCGATTGCCCGCCACCCGATCGTAGCTGAGCTGAGCGAAATCGGAGTCTGTCCGCCCGGTGAGCAACCAGTCGGCGAGGTGCCGTCCGATTGCCGGCGCGATCTTAAAGCCATGACCACTGCCGCCACAGAATTCCGCATAGCCGGCGAGACCGCTGCGCGGGCCGACATAAGGGTAAAAGTCTTTCGTGATGTCATAGAGCGCGGCATATGCGGTGATCAGTTTCGCGCCCTGAAGATTTGGTAGGCGTGCGGCATTTTTGTCGAACGAGAGCGCGAGAATGTCGTCGTCGATCGTCGTTTTGAAATTGTACGGGTCGACGTCGCAATAGGGTTTGGGAAAACCGAGCCCGAGGATGAACCGGCCGCCGCCCAAGGCCCGGCAATATGCCGCTTCGATCGTCGTCGAGAAGGAGCACTCCGGCATCGGCCGGCCCGGCCGCACTTCCCAGATCGCGTCCTGCTCGCGCACGGCACGCAGATCAAGTTCCAACCCCGCCGTCGCGGCGATCATCTTGGTCCACGGACCGGCAGCGTTGACGACCAGCCCCGCATGAACGGGCCCGTCATCGAGCATGATGCCCGTGATCTTGTCGCCCTCGCGAATGAGACTGCGACAGGGGGTGCGGAACCTGATCTCGCCGCCGAGATTCTGAAACGCAGAGGCAAAGGCTTCGGTCGTTTGGACGGGGTCTGCATAACCGCTGTCGGGTTCTGACAAGAGGCCGGCCAAGCCTTCGGGGTTGAGCCACGGCGCTCGCTTGGGAATCTCGTTCGGCGGGATCAATTCCGCTTTAAGACCCAACCCCCGCTGCATGTCGAGATTGGTTCTCACTTGGTCGATCACGTTGGCGCCGACAGCGAGCCACCAGCCTTTGCGTTGGAATCCACCGTCGCGGCCGAGCATGTCCTTCATGTTGGCAAACATGTCGCGGCTTTCCATTGCCATGCGCACGAGGATCGGATGGGAGTAGTGCATCCGCACCACCCCGGCGCTCTTTCCTGTCGGGCCGGTTGCGGGTCCGGCCCCACTCTCGAGAACGAGTACTCTGGCTGCGCCCTTTGACTTCAGGTGGTAGGCGGTCGCAGCGCCGCTGATTCCGCAGCCAATGACAATGATGTCGTAGGATGCCATGACTTCTCCTCAAGATTGGCTTCGATGTAGTCGTATTGGACTCTGCAAGCTCGGCAGATCAACAAGCGCAGATCATCGCGAGTACCAGTCGGGAGCGATCATGACGATCGCAGGATAGAGGGTGATGAGGACGATCGTCACGACCATGAGGCCGAAGAACGGCAGCGCTTGCAGGCCGATATAAAAAACATCGCGACCTGTCATAGCCTGGAGCACGAACAGATTAAATCCGACCGGCGGCGACAACTCGGCCATCTCGGTCACGACGATGAGAAAAATTCCAAACCAGATCGGATCAAAACCTGCCGCCGTCACGATCGGCAAGACCACTGGTAGGGTAAGGAGGATCATCGACGCGCCGTCGAGGAAGATGCCAAGCAGCATGTAGATGAACGTGAGCATGGCCATCAGTTGCATCGGGCCAAGCCCCATGCTGGCCACCAGATTGGCCGTAGCTCTGGGAATGCCAGCGAGTGCCATGAAGCTGGACATGAAGCCGGCCGCTGCGACCAGTACGACGATCATGCAACTCGTGCGAATGGTGGCGCGCAGGCTTTCCCAGAACACGTTCCAACTCAGGGATCGTGAATGCCAGGCAACGAATAGCGAGCCCAGGACGCTCCACGCGGCACATTCAGTGGCGGTGATCCAACCGGCGAGCAGCGCGCCAAAGACGAATAGCAGCAGAGCCGCCATGGGTCCGAGCTCAAGAAGCCCTGCCAAGCGATCGCGCAGTGGTACCGGCGGATCGGCTGGCGGTGTTCCACTGCGAACGACCAGGGACCAGCCGGCGATGTAAGCGGAGAACAGCCCCATCAGCAGGAAGCCCGGCAAGAAGCCGGCGAGCATCAGCTTCACCAGCGAGACCTCGGCCGCGACTGCGTAGATCACCATGATGATCGACGGAGGAATCAGGATGCCGAGCGTGCCACCGGCGCACAGGGCACCGATCGTGATTCCCGGCGCGTAGCCACGACGCCCGAGTTCCGGCAAGGCGATTTTCGAGACCGTGGCGCAGGTGGCTGCGGACGATCCGGCGACCGACCCGAAAATGCCGCAGGCGAGTACCACGACGTGCAGAAGTTTCCCCGGCACGCGATTGAGCCAAGGCGCCATGCCCCGAAACAACTGCTCTGAAATATTGGTGCGGAAGAGGATTTCCGCCATCCAAACGAAGAGCGGTAGGGCCGCAAGCTCGAAACTTGTCGATGTGCGCCACAGCACGGATTGGAGCATGGATCCGATGCGTGGAATCGACAGGCCAACGAGAAAATGCAGCGAGAGGATGCTGACGATGAGTATCGCTGCAAAGATCCATACGCCTGCAGCGAGCAGCGCCAGGAGGGCGCCGACCACGATAGAGATTGTGACGAGGATCGGTGAGTCCATGACGGTCAGGTCACTCGGATTGGCTGGACGCGAGCGTCGTCTCGCCTCGCAGGATTAGAACGAGGTGGAGCAGGAGGTCCAACGCGAACACCGCTAGGCCGAGAACAAGCGCGATCGGAGGCAGCCAAGCTGGTAGCGGTACGATGCTTTCCGTCCAGAAATCTCGCGTATAGCTGCGCCACATGTCGAGCCATACGAAATACGCGATAAACGCGGTCACAAGGAATGTCACAAAGACGCAAAACGCGTCGAGCACGCGAATGGCGCTTTTTGGTAGACGATCGAGAAGGACGTTTACGCGGACTAGAGTTCCTGACCGCATCGCGTCCGCGAGCGCCAGATAGGTCATGGCGGCCAGCCCATATCCCGCAAACTCGACCACGACATTGGTCGAGATATTTAGAATCGTACGCAAGGTGATCTCGATCAGCGTGTGCGCCATCACGTAGATGAGCGTGATGCTGGCGATCACGGACGCCCCTCGTGAGAGATAGGCTATCGTGATTTTTGACATGCTACAATCATCGCGTTGGACTTGCGCCGTCAGCAGCATTTTGTGGCAGAGTCGTAGCAAGCCGAACTCGGCCAGGGATCGCTGCGATCGTCAACTCGTCGACCAGTCTGGACGAAATCGTCAAGAGTCTCGGCCCGCGGCGGCACGTCATCATTGTTTCTCCAGTCACGAACCCGAGCCCTCCAGGACACTAGTTCTCCGACCATGCAATTGAAAGCACGATGGCGCGCCGGACATCGGCAGCTGTCTATGCATCGTCGTAGTCGGGCTCGATGCCCTCGTAGGGTAATGCCGCTGCAGCCTCGGCGTTCAGGCCGTAATTCTCCATCATGTACGAAGCCGAAAACTTGCCGCTGTGCCAGTCGATCGCCAGGCGTCGAATATCGCGCGCTGCTGGAGAGCCGTAGCCGCCGGCGCCCGGGCTCTGGATCTCTATCCGCTCTCCGGCTCTGCACGGCATCGGTGTCGGCTTGCCGCCCAGATCCTTCCGTGTGCCGTCCGACGATGTGAGTGTGAAGCGTCCGGTGGCGCCCGGCGTCCCGCCGAACACGCCCCAGGGACGGATCGCAAATCGCTCGCCGGCGCCGGTGAAAATGCAGTCGTGGCCAATCGGCTGAATGATGCGGCGAAGCGCCAATCCCCCGCGA
The DNA here is from genome assembly GCA_031403455.1 of Alphaproteobacteria bacterium. Taxonomy (GTDB): domain Bacteria; phylum Pseudomonadota; class Alphaproteobacteria; order CACIAM-22H2; family CACIAM-22H2; genus CAIOSQ01. Next base: position 5,084 of record JANNTF010000701.1, read on the forward strand.
TGGCGTCCGGCGCCGCCGGTATCGGGTGCGAGGCTGTACTCCCGGACCCGCAGCGGATACTCACTCTCGATCGCCTCGACCGGGAGGTTCGCGGTATTGGCGATGTGTTGCTGCACGCCGTCCTTGCCGTCGCGGCGGGCGCGGCCGCCGCAGCCGCCGCCCAACGTCTCAAGATACAGATAGGGGTTCCGATTGCGCGGGTCGACACCCGAGAAGATCGCCGTCGTGTTCGAGCCATTGCTTGCACCGAGCACGCGCTCAGGCAACGCGGCCGCCATCGCGCCCATTACCACATCGACGACGCGCTGCGTGGTGTGGGAGCGATAGGCGACGGCGGCGGGGAATACAGGATTGAGCAGGGAACCTTGTTCGGCAGCGATCTCCATCACGTTGAGGATGCCCTGATTATTGGCGGCGTCCGGATCGAGCAGCGCTTTCATCGTGTAGCAGACGGCCGATTGTGTCGCGGTGAAGGGACAGTTGATGTTGCCGAGGACTTGTGGAGAGGTGCCGGTAAAGTCGAAACCGATGCGCTCGCCCGCCACCGTAATGGCGAGCCGGATCGGAATCCGAAACGTGCCGTTGCCATCGTCGTCCATCACGTCTTCGAATCGGTAGACGCCGTCCGGAATGCTTGCAATTGCGCGACGAAGGCGCAGCTCGGTGCGCTGGATGATTTCGTCGAATACGCGGCCAACCCGATCCAGACCGTGCGTCGCAAACAGCTCCTGCAGCCGCCGCTCGGCCAGACGGCAGGAAGCGACCTGCGCGAAGTAGTCTCCGCGTCTCTCCTCGGGCAGGCGAACGTTCAGGAGGATCAGCGACAATACGTCGTTGACCAAGCTGCCACCGGCGAACAACCGAATGACCGGGATTCGTAAGCCCTCCTGGTAGATCTCCGTCATGTTCGAGGACATGCTTCCCGGCGCCATGCCGCCGATATCAGCGTGATGTGCGATGTTGCATGAGAATGCGACCAACTCGTCGCCTATGAAAACGGGCATTGCGAAGTTGACGTCGGGCAGATGACTGCCGCCAGCGACATAGGGATCATTCGAGATGAAGATGTCACCCTCTCGGATGTCGGACACGCCGTGATTCGCGAGCACGGCCTGGACATGGCCGAGCATCGAGCTGAGATGGACCGACTGGGTCTGCGTCGCCTGCACGATGATGCGGCCGTGTGCATCCATGAGGCACGTGCTGTGGTCGTGCCGCTCCTTGATGTTGGTTGAATAGGCGCTCTTCATCAGCGCGATGTAGGACTCGTCCGAGACCGAACGAAGCCCGTTGTGGATCACCTCGATGGTGATCGGATCGATCTCTGTGCCACGCGCACGGCGACTCATGGCTGAACCGCGATGATGAGGTTGCGCGCCCGGTCGACGACGAGGTGGTCGCCTGGGAAGACCAACGTCGTGCTGTCCATCTGCTCGACGATGCATGGGCCCGAGAGCGTGTGTCCGGGGTGCAGATCGGTGCGATCATAGACGTCCGCGCGGCATGGCGCGTCGGCATCGAACCAGATCTGGCGCGCGGCGATCGCGACCGGTGGTCCGCCCGCTTGGGCCGATGCCTGTGCATCCACGCGGCGGTGCTTGGACCCCAAGGCGGTAAGCCGGATATTGATCAGTTCGACCGGATGATCGGGCGTGTGATAGCCGTATTGACGCTCATGCTCCGCGAAGAAAAGTGTCCTTAGGGTATCGGCGTCGGGCGGGCGTGAAGCGTTCTGAGGATCATCGGGCAGGGGGACGCTCAGTTCGAAATTCTGCCCGACATACCGCATGTCAATGCTGGCCTGCATCGAGCCCCTGTCCGCATTGATCCCCTCCGTGGTGAGCCACGCCTGCGCGATCGACCTCATGGTGGCCAGTTCCGCCGCCAGCGTCGCGACGGAATGATCGCCATCGATCGTCAACCGCACTGTGCGCACGAAATCCTCCTTGAACGGCGATGCGAGCAGGCCCGCTGCACAGAGGATCCCCGGGGCTGGAGGCACGATAATTTCGCGCATGTCCAGAGCGGCGGCGACGTCTCGCGCGTGCAAGGGGCCGGCGCCACCGAATGCCAGCAATGGGAACGCACGCGGATCGAAGCCGCGCTCGACGGATACGGTGCGAATGGCTCGCGTCATGTTGGCGACGACGATTTCGAGGATGCCCTTCGCGGCGGCTTCGAGGCTGAAGCCGAGACGGCCCGCGACCTTCCCGACCGCTCGTTGCGCTGCGTCGATATCGAGCGGCATGGCGCCGCCGAGCAAGCCCCTGGGCGACAGGCGACCAAGGATGATGTTGGCGTCCGATACGGTCGGCTCGGTGCCACCGGCCCCGTAGCAAGCTGGCCCGGGAACGGCGCCAGCGCTACGCGGTCCGACCTTGAGCAGATCATCAAGATCAAACCATGCGATCGATCCGCCGCCCGCGCCAACTGTATGGATGTCGAGCATCGGCATGCGCACCGGAAAGCCCCCGATGAGCGTGTCGTGCTTATAGCCCGAGGCGTAGCCGCGGATCAGGGCTACATCCGCGCTCGTGCCGCCCATGTCGAAGGAGATGGCGTCAGCGCGGTTGCCGCTCCGCAGTACATCGATCGCGCCAACCACGCCTGCCGCCGGCCCCGACAACGCCGTGCGGATCGGAAACCGGCGTGCCGCGTCGAGTGACATCAGCCCGCCATTCGAACGGCTGATCGCGACCTCTGCGCTGCGCGCCTGCTCGCCGACCCGCCTGCCGAGCGAATCGAGATAATGCGCCATGATGGGCTGCAGATACGCGTTGAGCGCGGTCGTCGAGAAGCGCTCGTACTCGCGAAACTCCGGCTGCACCTCCGACGACAGCGACACGAGCAGTGTCGGCGCGCGTTCGGCCAGCGCTTTGGCGACCTGGCTTTCATGGTCAGGGTGCAGGAATGCGAACAGGAAACACACGGCGACTGCCGCAGGAGCGGAAGCGAGAACTGCATCGAGAGTCAACGACAACTCGGCCGGATCGATCGGTTCGACGATTTCGCCCGACGCGCCGATGCGTTCGGTGACCTCGAAGCGCCGTGGCCGCGGCACGACCGGTGGCGGATAATCCAGCTGCATATCGAAATTGAGTGGCCGTGTCTGTCGTCCGATCTCGAGCAGGTCGCGAAAGCCGCGCGTCGTGATCAGGCTCACACGGGCGCCGCTACGCTGAAGCAACGTGTTGGTGCCGACCGTAGTGCCATGCGCCAAGAGCCGAACTTCATCGGCGGCAAGATCGTGATTTCGGATCAAACCACGCATTCCCTCGACGATCGCCGTCGCCGGATTGTCGGGCGTCGACGGCACCTTGTGTGAGTAAGTTTCGCCGGTAGCCTCGTCGTAGACGAAGAGATCCGTGAATGTTCCACCGGCGTCGACGCCGACGAGAAGTCCCATGACAGCTCACGCTAAGTATTATGATTCAGTGTGTATTTTAATAGCCGCGCTCGGTCTGTTGGTCAACGCTGCTGCTGAAGCATCGTATCGTGTCGCGATTGAACCTGCCGGTTGCAGAGACGTGCATCAAAGAGACGTGCACCAATAGGATCACCGACGAGCAATACTGACGAGTCCGTGTCGGGCTCGGCGGCTCCGGGCGTGAGCGAGGAAATTCAAGTGAAGAAGAGTCCGGAAAAGCGGAAGCTCGGCCGTCCAAAAGGAACTGGAAGCCAGGATGCCTACGACATGCTGCGTCGTCGCATCTTGCGCCTCGAACTTCCGCCAGGTGCCGATATCGACGAGAACGCGCTCGTGCGAGAACTCGGCATCTCGCGCACGCCCGTGCGCGAAGCGTTGATCCGGTTGTCGACCGATGGTCTCGTGCGTGTGCAGCCGAACCGCGGTGCGCGGGTGAGTCCCCTCGGCATCGACGAGATCCCCGAGTTGCTCGAGGCGCTGGAGCTGTGCATGCGGATCACGACGCGGTGGGCCGCGGTGCGTCGCAGCGATGCCGATTTGGCCACCATGCAAACGCACTGTCAGGCATGGTCCAAGGCGGCCAAAGCGATGGATTTTCACGGCATGAGCGAGGCCAATAATCGCTTCCACATGGCCATCGCCGAGGCTTCCGGAAACCGGCATCTCGCCAGCATGTACCGCGCATTGCTCCCGGGATTCCTACGTCTGACCTACACCTTGCTGTCTGCGGCACCGCTGCAAGGCAAGGCATTTCGATCGTATTTCAATCGTGTCGATCAGGAGCATCGCAATATCGTGGAGATCATCGCCAAGGGTGATGCGTCGGCCGCTGACGAGGTCGGGCGCCAGCATGCGAGCCTGATGCGGGAGCGGGTAGCTGCGTACGTCAACTCGTCGATGGTCAATGCAACGCCGATCGTGGATCCGCATGAGCCAGATCTCTCGATGTCGATGCCTCGCCCGCGTCGGGGTTGACGACGTTCCGCACCGTGTTTGACGCTGAGCGCTCGCCGGACCCCCGACCGGCAATGCCGCGATACCGTGCGATTGCGATGTCAAGGTGAGCGGCGCCCCATGATGCCGATGACCACCGCGAGGCTGCGGTCGATCTCCGCCGTGCCGATGTCGTGATGCGTGACGAAGCGCAGAACGTTGGTCGCGCCGACGGAGATTGGCATCACGAGGATGCCATGCGCTTTGAGTTGGGAGACCAGATCGGTCGTCTTCATGACCGCCTCGTCGATGTCGGCGAGGACGATATTGGTCTCGACCTCCCTAGGGTCGATCGACACGCCAAGGCAGTCCGCAAGACCTTCAGCCAGGCGCCGCGCATTGCGGTGATCATCGGCCAAGCGATCGACCATCGTGTCCAGCGCGACGATGCCGGCTGCGGCAAGGATATTGGCTGGTCGCCAGCCGCCACCAAACATCTGCCGCACACGCACCGCGTCGCGGATGAAGTCGCGGCTGCCGGCAAGGATCGCGCCCATCGGTGCCGCGAGGCCCTTGTTGAGGCTGACCGCGACGCTGTCGGCGCATGCGGCGAGCGCGCGCGCCGAGCACCCGAGTGCGGCGGCGGCGTTGAACAGGCGGGCGCCGTCGATGTGCACGGGCAAGCGATGCTCGCGCGCGATGTCGCCGATGCTGCGTATCGCATCGAGCGGCACGGCACGACCGCCGGAAAAGACATGCGTGTTCTCGATCACGATCAGGGCGGTGCGCGAACGCGAGGCATCGCCGGCGCGAATGGCTTGCCGCACATCGCGGTGGTGCATCACGCCATGTCGGCCCGGCACCGGCACCGCGAGGGCGCCGCTCAATGCCGCCGGCGCACCGGACTCCGAGAGGAAGATGTGGCTGAGCGCCTCCGCGAGCACGCTCTCGCCAGGGCGGCAACGCAGATGGATCGCGATCTGGTTCGCCTGCGTGCAGGTCGGACAGAAAAGGGCATCCTCAGTGCCGAGGAGTTCGGCTGCTTTCGCCTCGAGCCGTGCAACCGTCGGATCCTCGCGTAGGCCAAAGCCAGGCTGCTCGTGCGCCGCCTTGGCCATCGCTTCAATCATCGCTGGGGTAGGTCGTGCGATGAAGTCGGTGCGGAAATCGATGGTGGTCATGCAAGTCCCTTAGCCGCGATGCCAAGCCAGTCTAGCGCTGAACCGCGCGAGCTTGGAACGATGCATGAGCAAGCAGCTTGAGGTGCCGTGCGCAAGCGCTGTGCCGACAAATCCAGCGCGGTACGGTTTCATTCATGAGCGCGGATTTCGCTCTCATGTTCGTGGGGGAGGTCCAGATGAATCGCTGGCTGCAATTGGGCTTGGTGACTTTGGGCGTTCTGCTTACAGCAACGATCGGCGCGCAGGCTCAGACGTTCAAGTTCGATCTCACCAATGAGTATCCGGCGAATTCGGTGACCGGCGAGGCGGAATCCTATTTCGTCGCGCAGGTCGCCAAGCTGAGTGCCGGCAAGCTCCAGATCACCCCGCATTTCGGCGGATCGCTGGGGTACAAGTCGGGCGACCACAATGCCGCCGTCCGCGACGGCGCGGTCGGGTTGGCGAGCACGCCTCTCGACAAGCTTGCCGTCATCAGTCCGATCTTCAATTTTCAGAACGTGCCGTTCATCAGTCCGACCGTTGACGACGTGCGGGCGCTCTATGATGCGGCTTTGCCCTGGTACAAGCAGAAGCTTGACGGGTCCAACCAGGTCATCTTATTCAGCATTCCCTGGACCTCCGTCGGCGTCTGGGCGAAGAAGAAGATCGACACGCCAGAGAGTCTGAAGGCGCTCAAACTTAGAACCTATGAGGTGATCGGCGCGCGGACTTTTCTGAGAGCCGGCGCAGCTCCGATCCAGATGTCATGGGCGGACGTCGTGCCTGCACTCACGACAGGCACGATCGAGGCGGTTCTCACATCCGACGAAGGTGGCGCGAACGCCAAGTTCTGGGATGTCGGCGCGAAATACTTCAACGCATCTGGCTACAGCCAGGGCGTCAGCGTCGTGACGATGAACAAGGCCGAGTTCAACAAGCTGCCCGCCGACATGCAAAAAATCCTGTTCGATGGATCGGTCGAAACTGAGAAGCATGCATGGGCGGCTATCCGAGCGCGCACCGACAAGAACAGGAAGACCATCAACGAAGCGGGTGGGTTGTTTGTCAGTGATGTGCCCGCGGCGGTGCTCGAGCATCTCAGGCTGGCTGCGACTCCGGAACTCGATGCGTGGAAGGCGTCCGTGGGACCGGTCGCAAACGAGATTCTCGCCGCTTACAATAAGGCTCGCGGCAAGAGTTGAATCGCGTGACATGCCGGGCGCGTCCATCGCAAGCGGTTGCGCGCCCGGCTATTGCTCTCCGCCGCAATGCGTCGCTCACGTTAGAGCACTACACGGATGTTTTGCGCCGCACGGCGCAAAGCAATGAGGGCGAGCCTTGACCGCAATCCTGAAAATCCTGGACCACGGCGCAAGGCTGTTGTCTCGGGCGGGCGCGATCATGTCCATGGTGATCCTGGTTGCGATGGTCTTGCTCATCCTGGTCGAGATCGTCCTCAGAGCGGCGTTTTCCCGATCGACCTTCTTTTCGGTCGAGATCGTCGGATATGGCATGGCCACGATGACGTTTCTTGCGCTCGGTCAGACGATGCGTGAGGGAGGACTCATCAAGGTCAATGCTTTAACCAATGTGCTGTCGCCGTTCATTCGACGGGTGCTTGGCAGCGTCGTCGCAGTCGTCACGCTGACTGTGTTCGTCATCCCCGTGTGGGTCATCGGCCGAAGCGTGATCATGAATTATTCGCTTGGCTATAAGAGTCTCACCATCGCGGAAGTTCCGCTGTGGATTCCCGAGGGCATGATGTGGGTGGGGATTCTCGTCTTCTGGTTTCAGCTTCTTGCGCACATGATTCGCTTTGCGAGCGATGGAATCGGTGTGGAGAAACCCGACCTGACGTTGATGGTAGCGATCGATTAGAGCCAAGCGGGACCTGCTGGAGCACGCCATGGACGTCATGACCTCGGCGGGACTTGTCCTGTTGTTCGTGTTCGGGTTTCTCGGCGCCGGCTTCTGGATCTTCGCGGGCCTTTTCATCGTTGGCCTGGCGGTGCTCGCCCTGCAACTTGGCATGCCGCTCAATCGGATCGGCGCCATCGTCAAAGGCACCTTCTGGAGCAGCGCGAATAGTTGGGAAGTAGCCGCGGTCCCGATGTTCGTATGGATGGGAGAGCTCATCTTCCGGACCGACATCTCGCGACGCCTGTTCCGCGGACTCGAGCCATGGGTCGACCTCCTGCCTGGTCGCTTGCTTCACGCCAACGTCGCCGGCAGCACGCTATTCGCTGCGGTTTGCGGCTCGAGCACAGCGACGACGGCCACGATCGGCAAGATCACCTTGAGAGCGCTGCGGGACCGGAATTACGACAACGATCTCGCTGTTGGATCACTATGCGGCGCGGGCGCACTGGGTATCATGATCCCGCCCTCGATCGTGATGATCATCTATGGCGTTCTCACCGATGTATCCATCGCGCGCTTGTTTGCGGCAGGCGTCTTTCCAGGGCTGCTCGCGGCCGGGCTCTACAGCGGCTACATCATGGTGCGATGTATCGCGAATCCGCGTCTGGCGCCCACGCCGGAACGGCGGTTCACTTGGTCCGATCGCTTCGGCGCGATGATCGACCTTGCCCCGATCCTGGCGCTGATGGTGATCGTGCTGGGTGGGATCTACACGGGAATCGCGACTCCCTCGGAAGCGGCGGCGGTCGGACTGGCGACGACCTTCGTGATCATCATCGTGCTGCGTCAGTTCGATCTGAAGGTGGTCGTGGACTCCCTTCACGGCACGGTCTGCTTGACGAGCATGATCATGACGATCGTTGTCGCCGCGGCGTTCCTGTCGGCCAGCATTGCGTATCTGCATCTTCCTCAGGAACTCTCGGCCTATTTCAGCAGATTGAAGATCGGCCCCTACACGCTCATTCTGCTCGTTGCAGTGTTCTATGTTGTGATCGGGTTGGCGCTTGAAGGCGTATCGATTTTTGTCACCACGCTCCCGATCATGTTTCCGCTCGTCGTCGGCGCCGGTTTCGATCCGGTCTGGTTCGGCGTCTTCCTGGTGATCATGGTCGAACTGGGCACGGTGTCGCCGCCGGTGGGATTCAATCTCTTCATCATTCAGGGGTTGACCGGCCAATCCATGGCGCGCGTCTCCTGGGCGGCGCTGCCGTTCGCGCTCCTGCTGACGCTGAGCGCCGTCCTTCTCGTTGCGTTCCCATCCATCGCGCTCTGGCTGCCGCATGTGCTCTTCGATCGCTAGCGCGCATCGTGACCACAGCGCCATCCGATGCGGGCGTCTTTCGATGTCACGGCGCCGAGACTGTCAAGCTAGGCAGTTGAACGGGAGGACGGGATGAGCGGTTCGCCGATGACCGGTCGGATCCAGACCGTGTTGGGTCTTGTGTCGCCGGAAGACCTCGGGGTCACGTTGATGCACGAGCATCTTCTGGTCGATCTGCGTCGCGTATTCGTCGAACCGGAAGATCCCGAGGATCGCCGCCTCGCCGCCGCTCCCCTCACCCTCGACAATCTTTCTTGGACAGCCTTGAACTGGTGCAAGAACCGCGACAATCTCGTCCTCTCCGAGGTCGATCTCGCGGTGAAGGAGGCAGGCTACTTCAAGCAGGCGGGTGGCGGCACGCTGGTCGATGTGACGACTGCGGAGTTCGGCCGTGATCCACTCGCTTTGTGCGAGATCTCACGTCGCACCGGTCTGCATGTCGTGATGGGGTGTGGCCACTATCATGCGCTGTTCCATCCACCCGACATGGATCGTCGGAGCGAGGATGAGATCGCCGACGGCATCATTCGCGACATCGTCGAGGGCGTGGGGCAGACAGGCGTGCGCGCCGGCATCATCGGCGAAGTCGGCTGTTCCTGGCCTCTACATCCGAACGAGGCGAAAGTGCTGCGGGCAAGCGCGCGAGCACAGCGCGCGACGGGCGCGCCGCTCAGCATCCATCCCGGACGCAACGCCGACTCCCCGTTCGAGATCCTCGACATTCTGGAAATGGCAGGTGCCGATGTCTCGCGAATCGTCATGGGGCATATGGAGCGCAGCGGACTCGAGCGCACGCGCCTTTCCGAACTGGCGCGACGCGGTTGTTACCTGGAATACGATTGGTTCGGCGAGGTGCGACCGGCCTGGCCCTATGGGCGGGTGGATGTTCCGAGCGACGGGGAGCGGATCAAAGTCATCGCCTCGCTCATCCATGAGGGATTCCTCGAAAGGGTTCTCATCTCCCATGATGTTTGCTTCAAGACCCGGCTCGCCTCTTACGGCGGCCCTGGTTACGCGCATATCGTGAAATACGTGTCGCATTGGATGCAGGCGTTGGGCATTGCCGCAGAGGAGGTCGAGACGATCCTCATTAAGAATGCAGGGCGGATCCTCCAGTTTTCTTGAATCCACGAGCGATCAAAGGGGGCGAGGATGGCAGCACCGCAGCGGAAGATTCTGGTGACCGGGGCGGTTGGGCAGGTTGGACGCGGTCTGACTCCCGCGCTTCGTGCTCGCCACGGCGCCGAGAATGTCATTGCGACCGGGCGGCGAACGAGCCCTCCCGAAGAGTTCCGCGCCGCGGGCCCATTCGAAATCATGGACGCGACGGACATGGCCGCGCTCAAAGACATCGTTTCGCGGCACCGGATCGACACGATCTATCACCTTGCTGCCGTGCTATCTGCCGACGGCGAGCGCGATCCAGCCAATGCCTGGGAGATCAACGTCCATAGTCTGAGAAACGTGCTGGACGTTGCCGTCGAGAAGTCGATGGCGCAGATCTTTTGGCCGAGTTCGATCGCGGTCTTCGGACCATCGACGCCGCGTCGAGAGACGCCGCAGCGCACGGTGCTGGAGCCGACCACGATGTACGGCGTCACGAAGCTCGTCGGCGAGAATCTTTGCCACTACTACTTCACGAAATACGGCCTCGATGTCAGAAGCCTCCGCTATCCGGGGCTGCTTACGTACTCGACGTTTTCGGGCGGTGGAACCACCGATTATTCGGTGGAAATGTTCTTTGAAGCCAAGAGGCGCGGACACTACGAATGCTTCGTTCGACCGGATACGACGCTACCGTTGATGTATATCGACGATGCGGTCCGCGCGACGATCCAGCTGATGGAGGCCGAGGCGGGTCGCATCTCGATCCGCACCAGCTACAACGTCGCGGCGCTGAGCTTCAGTGCGGCCGAACTGGCCGAGGAAATCGCCCGCCGCGTTCCTGGCTTTGTTTGCGAGTACGTACCTGACTTCCGGCAAGCGATCGCCGATTCCTGGCCGATGACCCTCGACGATGCCGTGGCACGGCAGGACTGGGGCTGGCAGCCGGAATTTGATCTCTCTGCACTCAGCGCGGCGATGTTCCGAGGGTTGGACGAACAGGCAGCATTGGAGCGCCGCGCGGCGAAATCTTCGTGACCGGAGATCCGGCGATCGGCTATGCGCAGATCGATCTCGGGGCGATCGGACAGAATTTCGACGCGATCCGCCACCGCGCGGGCCCGAACCGACGGATCATCGCGGTGCTCAAGGCCGACGGTTACGGTCACGGTGCTGTCGCCATCGCCAGGAGCCTAGCCGACCGACCTGTCGATTATTTTGCCATCGGCAGCATCGAGGAGGCGATCGCCATCAGGAGAGTGACGCGGACGCCGGTGCTGCTGCTTGGCAGCCTCGACCCTGCGGTTTGTCCGCTCATCGTCGAGCACGGGATTGTCGCAAGCTTGGACAATCCCCCAGCGGCCGAGGCGCTTTCGCATGCGGCCGGCGGCAGGCAGATCGATGTGTTCGTCAAGGTCGATTGCGGTTTCGGCCGGTTTGGCGTCGCGCTCTCCGGCGCCGCCTCGTACATCAAGAACGTCGCCGCTCTTCCGGGACTCAGGCTCGCAGGCGTCTACACCCATCTGCCTTTTTCCGATGAGAGCGGACGCGCCTGGGCGGCAAGCCAGAGCCGTGCCTTCGAACACCTGATCGATGCGCTCGCGCGCGATGGTCTGCGGATTCCGCTGACGCAGATCTCGGCCAGCCCGTGGTTGTCGACCGGGCTGGCCGATCGGCAGAGTGCAGTCGCGGCCGGCCATCTGCTCTACGGATTGCCGCCGGTCAATGCGCGCCTCTCGACGGACATGGCGGCGCTTCGCCCGGCGCTGCATTCGATCGTCAGCCATCTCGTTCACATCGGCGAGCGTCTTCCGGATCTCGAGGCGGCGCCCTATCTGCGCGGCGGTACCGGATTGCTCGGCGTCGTGCCGATCGGAATCTGCCATGGCTACCGGCCGGTTCCGGGCCAGGCATTCATGATCATCGGTGGCGTGCGCGCGCGCGTCCTTCGGCCGTGTCTCGAGAGCACGGTGGTCGACCTCGCTGCCGTGCTGACGCCAATGATCGGAACCGAAATTCTGCTCGTCGGTGCGGCAGGTGATGAGCGCGTGACGCTCGATGACCTCGCACTCTGGCAGGAGACCACGCCGCTATCGCTGTTGACCGGTCTCGTAAGTCACTTGCATCGGCGATATGTGCACGGGCCGTGATGAGACTCGAGCGTTGTCTCAAGGCTGCGTCGTCTGCCGGCTCGCCCGGCGTTGTGCGCGCAGTCGCTCGGTTGCCGGTTGATCGACCGCACCGTCGGCCTTGAACATGACTCCGTAATCGGCCTCGGCAATGCTGGCGGAGACCAGTCCATTTGCGACGTCGCTGCTCACGCGCTCGACCGGCCGTTCCAGCGGATCGCCGAACCCGCCGCCGCCGGGCATCTCCAGCTTGAGCCGGTCGCTCGGTGGGATCGTCTGCTGTCCCTTCGATCGCAGCGTCTTTCCGGAGACGCCGAGCGACACGCGGCCTGCGGCGCCGGGCCGGCCGCCATCGCGCGCGCCGGGCGCGACGCTGCAGCGGTCGAACATCGCCAGCACGGCGAATGGCATGTCGTCGCGGCCGCCGATCTCCATGACTTGCCCGAGCCCGCCGCGATACTGGCCAGCACCTCCCGAATCCTCGCGCAGCTCCTTGCGCCAGATCACGAGGGGCGCGCGGTTCTCCGTCACTTCGACCGGCGTATTCCTGACGCCTGACGGAAACGCCGTGGCTGACATCCCATCGGCGTTGGGCCGACCGCCGGTGCCGCCGGCATGGAAGGTCACGTAGTCGAAGCTGGGCAGTTCGGAATCGTCGAGCTGCGCGAGCACTTCCGCGTCGATGGCGGTGCGGCCGCCGCGCAATTGCGGCTGCCAGTTGGTGGCGGAGCCTTCGGCCGGAACCCGGCCGGGGATCGCCTGGTGCAGGCAGCCGAAGATCAGGTCGGGCAGCATGTGGCCGATCACGTGTCGCGCGGACACCGGGGCGGGGCGGCGGGCATTCAGGATGCAGCCCTCCGGCGCGTGGAACGTGAATGGCTCGAGGGAGCCGTAATTGTTCGGAATTTCCGGCGCGATGATGCATTTCAAGCCGAACAGCGTGTAGGCCTGCGTGTAGTTCAGCACCACGTTGATGCCGAACGGGCTGACCGGGGCCGTGCCCGTGTAGTCGACATGAATCGTTCCGTCTTTGATGATGAGCGTGGCGACCAGCTCGATCGGCTTGTCGTAGCCGTCGGTCACGATGGCATTGCGGAAACTGCCGTTGGGCAGCTTCGCGATTTCGCGGCGTGTCGCCTCGCGTGAGGCGTCAATGAGGTAGTGGCCGATCTCTTCTAGATCGTCGAGCTTGAACTCGCGCATCAGCGCCAGCGTGCGCCGGGCGCCCTCTTCGTTGGCCGCCATGAAGGAGAAGATGTCGCCTTCGACCATCATCGGATCGCGCACGTTCTCGCGGATGATCGCCAGCAGATCCTCGTTGACCTGACCCTCGCGCGCGAGTTTCAACACCGGAAGGAAGAGACCCTCTTCGAACACCGAGCGGCCATCGGGACCAAAGCCGCGGCCACCGATGTCGACGACGTGGCTGGTATTGGCGATCAGCCCGACCGCGCGTCCATGCTTGAAGAACGGCGTGACGACGGTGACGTCGTGCAGATGACCGGAGGTCATCCAGGGATCGTTGGTGACGTAGTGATCACCGTCCTTCATCGTGTCGATGGGAAATTTCCGCAGGAAATGGTGCACGCCGTTCGCCATCGAATTGACGTGGCCCGGCGTACCGGTGACCGCCTGTGCCAGCATGCGTCCCTGCCGGTCGAACACGCATGCCGCCAAGTCGCCAGCCTCGGCCACCGTCGGACTGAAGGCGGTGCGGATCAGCGTCTGCGCTTGCTCCTCGACCGCGGCGATCAGCCGGTTCCAGATTATCTGCTTCTGGATGAGCCCGATATTTCCAGTGCCGCTCATCTCTCGTCTCCCGCTCGCCGTGTCAGGATGATCGCCCAGTCGTGCACCACGGCATCGAAGGCGGTGGTCAGGATGGTCGAGGTCTCGTCCTCCTCGATCACGGCAGGGCCGGACACTCTCGCCCCGGGCGGCAGATCTTCGCGGCGGTAGATCGATGCCTCGACAAAGCCCTCTTGAGCCGGCTCGAACACTGGTCGTCGCTCGAGCGGTTCTGGCCGACTATCGGATTCGTTCGTGTGTCGCCTCTCCGGTGCCCGCATTTGGGTCGACACCTCGGTCTTCCAGCTCATCGCCTCGATGTCGACGCCCGGCACCAGGCGCTTGAACAGGCGCCGATACTCGGCTTCGAACAACTCGCGCAGCACGGCGTCGTCGCCGGGACGATAGGCGCGTACCGGGACCGCGACTTCGATCTCATGCGCCTGCCCGACATAGCGCATGAATCCGGAGCGCTTCTCCGCGACCGGCTGCTCAGGCGCCGCTTCGGCGACCACCGTCGCCGCCTCGACAGTCATCGCATCGAACATCTCGGTCAGCTCCTGCGGCCTGAGCGCCGACAGGAGTTGGAAATTCGATCTCACCACTTCATAGGCGACCGGCGCGCGCAGGAAACCCACCGCCGAGCCGACTCC
>JANNTF010000702.1:0-2982 GCA_031403455.1 Alphaproteobacteria bacterium
CTCGCGAAATACGCCGAAGCGCTTGGCTTCGTTCTCCGCTTTGCTGCCCATCAGCACGCCGATGAGCGGGATCGACCGCTGCTGCGCGCGCGCCGCCAGCGGCCACACCGCAACCGCGCCACCCAGCATGGGGAGAACATCGCGCCGCTTCATTCGATCACCTCGCCGGCACCGGAAACGGGGTTTCCGGACACAAGTGGGACGCTTCGCGGGCCTATGCCGCTCCAGCCGTGACCCCGCGGCGCGATCCGAAGCCGGATGCACGCCGCCACGGCGGAGCGTTGTGCAGAAGACTGGGCACTACGCGGACCAAAGCGCAATCACCAATTGCCCGAGGGAGACCCGCGACGCCCCAGACCTTCCGTCGCTCCGCCTCGACCAAAGGGCGATGGCCATCGTTCGGCCGCGATTCCAGATGCGTGCATGTCGCAGCTCGACGGGACGGATCGCCGACGGCCGTGTGCACGACGCGATCGAGCAGCAGCCATGGTCATCGCCAGGTCTTTCATGTGGATCGGATGAACAAGCACGCCGTCTTGACGCGCGCCTCGTGCTCAATTCGATGCACGCAAGCGCTTCGATCGGGACGCTGCCAAATCCTCAGTGAACCTGAAGAAGCACCAGCTCTCCTTCGAGGAAGCGAAGACCGTCTTCTACGATGAGTTTGCCGTCCGGTTCTTCGACGACACGCACTCGTTCGAGGAGGATCGATACATCATGCTTGGGATGAGCTCGACCGCACGGCTGCTGGTGGTCTGCCACTGCGAGAGAGGCGCCGGCGACGTGATCCGGATCATTTCGGCGAGAAAGGCGACACGCCGCGAAGCAACCTTCTACCGGAGCATTCGAAATGAAAGCTGAGTACGATTTCCCGGATGCCGCCTGACGTCCGAGGAAATCAAGAAACGGGGGAGGATTGTTCCTCCAGACATCCGGAGTTCATCGCATGGCCACGCCGAAGGAAATCGATCGCCGCCACCGGCGGCTCCGCGAGGCGATGGCCGCCGCCGGGTACGACGCGCTGGTCATCGTCGGGAACACCGAGTTCCAGCAGAAGGGCTACGTCCGCTACTACGCGAACTGGCGCTTGTACGGCGGCACGGCCTTCCTGGTCGTGCCGGCGACGCAGGATCCGGTGCTTATCATGGGCCTCGGCGCTCAGGCGGAGTGGGCCAAGGAGCTGAGCGCGATCGCCGACACCCGCGCCGTCCTCGACAAGATCGAGGGCGTCGCGGCGGCGCTGAAGGATTGCGTGAACCCGAAATCGCGCGTCGGCATCGTCGGCATGAAATCGATACTGCCGTACGGCGACGCGGTCAGGCTCGCCGACGCGTTACCGGAGAACCCGATCGACGACGCGACCGATCTCGTCGAGGGCATCTGGTGCATCCTCTCGCCCGAAGACATCACTGTCGTCGAGCGCGCCCATGCCGATGTCGCGCGGATCTTCGATGCGTTCCGGTCCGCCATCCGGCCGGCGCGTACCGAACGGGAAGTCGTCGGCGAGGCTTTCGAGGTCGCTGTCAATGCCGGCTGCCTGGAGGGCATGATCCACCTCAACCATGACAACAAGGCCGGTACCCGGCCGGCCACGGATCGGCGGATCGAAGCCGATGACATCTACAAGATGTTCATGGAGTTTCTCACGCCCGATGGCTACCTGATCGAACTCGGCGGATGCTTTTCGTTCCGGCCGCCCGGACAGGCGTGGCTGCGCAAGCACGCCCTCGTCTCGGAGGCGATCTCGAACGCGGTCGCGACGACGCGGCCGGGCTTGATCGCCGACGATGTCGTCAGCGTGATCCGTAGAACATACGAGAAAGCAGGGGTCGAGATCGTCGGCCGGCGCCTGTGGGATTTCCACGGACAAGGCATGCACTCGGTCTTGCGGCCGTTCGGACTCCCAGGCTCGACGGACCCGATCCGTGAGAACATGATGATCAACATCCATCCCGGAATCCTCACGGCCGACAATCTCGGGATTTCAGCCACGAATAATTACCTGGTTACGCCTGCCGGCGGCCGTGTGCTCGGCGGATTTCGCCATCAATGGCATGTGATCGGAACCGAGTAGGCGCACGAAGTGATCCGCAACGAACGCGAAGATGATCTACGCCATCGGAGCGGACAAACTCCAAGCATGACGGACGCGGCCCGTGGACCGAGGCAAGATGCGGCTTCGGTCCGCGGGGCCGCCACCCGCGCGCCCGTCATGCGCCGGACGATGAGGAGAGGACGCCAGCACATGACCGACGCGAAACGCGTGAACCTCGCCCTGCAGGGCGGCGGCGCGCACGGCGCCTTTACCTGGGGCGTGCTCGACCGCCTGCTCGAGGAGCCGGGGATCGAGATCGAGGGAATCAGCGCGTCGAGCGCCGGCGCGATGAACGCCGCCGTGCTGGCCGATGGCATGGAAGCGGGCGGGCGCGACGGCGCGCGCGCGGCGCTGGCGCGCTTCTGGCGCCGGGTGAGCGATGCCGCCGCCGCGAGCCCGCTGCAGATTGTGCCGCTGGCGCGTTCGCTCGGGGATGTCGCGCGGGAATGGTCGCCGGCCTATCTCGCCTTCGACCTGATGACGCGGCTGATGTCGCCCTACCAGTTCAATCCGCTCGGCTACAACCCGCTGCGCGACGTGCTCGCGCAGGCCGTGGACTTCGAGCGCCTGCAAAGGCCGGAGCGCCGCGTCAAGCTGTTCCTGTCCGCAACGAATGTTCGTACCGGACGGATCAAGGTGTTCGCCGACGGCGAGATCACGCTCGACGCCGTGATGGCGTCGGCCTGCCTCCCCTTCCTGTTCCAGGCAGTCGAGATCGACGGCGAGGCCTACTGGGACGGCGGCTACATGGGCAATCCGCCGATCTTCCCGCTGATCTACAATTGCGAGAGCGCCGACGTGATCATCGTCCACATCAACCCCATCGAGCGCCCCGACCTGCCGCGCAGCGCGCGCGAGATCATGAACCGCATCAACGAGATCAGCTT
>JANNTF010000703.1:0-6811 GCA_031403455.1 Alphaproteobacteria bacterium
CGAACTCGGCGATCAGGTTCTTCCACCAAGTCGCGACGCCGGGCTCTTCCGCCTGCCAGCTCGGAAAATCGAGCGTGATCTGCGCGGTGGCCGGCGCCGACATCGACCCGAGCGCGAGCATCGCCGCGGCAAGCATTCCCTTGAGAGATCTCATGGCGTTCCTCCTGGAGTGTTCGACTGGATTCGCATGGGTGGCAGTGAGGCGTCGAGTGCGGCGAGTTCGCCGAGGAATTTCTCCATCTCTGCGAGGCCGAACGGCGTCGGCTGCGTCGTCGGCGCGCGGTCTTGCGGCACGGCCAGGCCGAGGCGTCGCGCCATCAGCCGCTTGCCGTAGGTTAGCAGCGTCGGCACGCCGCGCGTCATGAACACGATCAGCGGCAGCACGGCGCGGTGCAGGCGTTCCGCTTCCGCCCGCGCCGCGGGCGTTGCGCTCTGCCACAGCTCGAAGATGCGGATTTGGATCGCCAGGCAGTCCGGCGCCGGGATCAATCCACGTCCGCCCGAGCGCAGCAGCGCCATGAACTCCAGCCCGCCATGGCCGCCGAAGACATCCATTGCGCCGTCGGTGCCTTCGATCACGCGCGCGATGTCGACCGAAAATCCCTCGCCCTTCAGCAGCGTCACATTGGCGTGGTTGCGATGAAGCGCGATCAGATTCGCAGGCGACAGCGAAACGTCGAGATTGACCGGGTTGTTCTGCACGGCGACCGGCATGTCCAGCGCGTCGGCGATCGCGCCGAAGAAGCGCAAGATTTCTGCCTCGCCGCCGCCGCGCGCGGCGGGCGGTTGCAGGATCACCCAATCGGCGCCGGCGTCGCGCGCGGCGCGTGCGAACGCGATCTGCCCGGCGATCGAGGGTTCGCCGATCGTGACGGCGTAGGGCACGCGGTCGCCGATCAGCCCGCCCACGAGCTCGACGAGCGCGCGCCGCTCGTTGACATCCAGCTTGTTGACCTCCGTGACCAGACCGAGCACGGCGATGCCATGCGCGCCCGCCGCGATGCAATGCTCGACCTGCATGCGCATCGCATCAGGATCGAGCCTGCCTGCGGTATCGAAGAAGGCATAGAGGATCGGGTAGATGCCTTGGAAGCGACGGCGTGGCGTCGTCATCGCCGGGTCACCCGATCACATGATTGAAGACTGCAGCACTTGGCTCCACACCCAGCCCGGCACCGGTCGGCACCGTGTAGAACCCGTTGGCGCAGGCCATGTCGCCGGTCGCATAGATCAGATTCTTGTCGAAGATCGAATGCTGGTACTCGTGATAGGGCACGCGCTGCAGCGATGCGGCCGCCTGCAGGCTCGCCGCCATGAACACGCCGCAGCCGATTGATGCGTGCGGAATCGTGTCGACATGGAATGCATGCGCCATCACGCCGATGCGATGGAACTCCGTGATTCCCGTGTGGCCCATCTCGGGCTGGATGATGCTCATCGCGCGCGCTTCGACGCGCGGCCGATACTCGAACACCGTGCGCCATTCCTCACCGAGCGCGAGCGGACCGCCGATGCCGGCGGCGACGCGCGCCTGACCCTCGAGATCCTCCGGCGCGCAGGGCGCTTCGGCGAAATAGAGATTGAACGCTTCGAGCCGCCGGATCACGCGGATCGCCTCGCCAGCGGTGAATTTCCAGTGCAGATCGACCGCGAGCGCGACGCCCGGCCCGACGGCTTCGCGCAAGGCGGCCATCTCCTCGACAATGCCGTCATCCGACATCGCCGCCGCGAATTTGATCGCGCGGAAACCCTTTGCCACCCATTCCACCGCGAGATCGCAGCGCTCCTTGAGCGTCGCCTTGGGCAGGCCCGAGACATAGGCCGGCAGCGTCGCGTGGCGCCGGCCGCAGAGCAGCGCGCTCACCGGCAGATCCACGTTCTTGCCCAGGAGATCCCACACCGCGATGTCGACGCCGGCGAGCGAGTCGACATAGTAGCCGCCCCAGAAGCCGCGCACGCGCATCAGGTCGTAGAGATCCTCGTGGATCACCGCCGCGTCGGCGGGATCGCGGCCGATGATCACCGGCCCGAGCACTTCGTTGATGATCGCGGTCACGGCTTGCGGCGCCACGATGCCGTAGGTCTCGCCCCAGCCGACGCGTCCGCTCTCGCCGGTGATCTTCACCAGCACGGACATGTCGCTGGTCGGATAGATGCTGCGATTGCCGTTGCGGATCACATAGCCCTTGGCGTTCACGCTTTCGCCGGGGCGCAAGGGACCGAGATAGGGCACATCGCGCGGGATCGAGACGATGAAGGTCTCGACGGTGCGGATCGCGTCGACCGGTCCGCGGCTCATGGCGAGAGCACCGGCGCGTCGCGCGTGAACAGGTTCATTGCGTCGCCGAGCAGTGCGCGAAGCTCGGCATGATCATGGGCATCGAGCACCGGGCCGCCCGCGCGCGCCGCCGTCGCGCCGAGCAGCCCGCGACGGCGCAGCACTTCTTTCGTCGCGCGGATGCGGAACACCATCTGGAAGACGAGCAGCGGCAGCGAGACATTGTAGAGCCGTCGCGCCTCGGCGACATCGCCGCGCCGCCACGCGGCCATCAAGCGCACATGCACGTCGACGATTTCGAGGGCAGGCATCGTGCCGGCCGCGCCGCGCGCCAGTTCGTCGACGACGTAGCGCGCGCCCGCGCCGCCGAAGACGGCGTCGACCGCAGCGCCGGTCTCTGCGCGGATGCGCGTGACATGCTGGCCGCACGGCATCGTCTCTTCCTTGATATAGCGAATCGTCGGCACAGCTTTGGCGATGGCGGCGACAGCTTCGGGCCCGAGCCCGGCGCCATTGGGCGGCGGCGCGTTCTGCAGCATCAGCGGCAGATCCGCCTCGCCTGCGATCGCCGTGTAGAACGCGATGTGGCGCGCGACATCCGCGCCGTTCGGCTGCGGCGCCATGATCATCGCAGCGGTGGCGCCGGCGGCCTTGCCCTCGCGCACCCGCGCGGCCGCGCGCGTCGGATCCGCGTCGCTCGCGCCGACGATGAAGGGGACGCGGCCGGCGATGTGGCGGCCCAGCGCGGCGACGAGGGGCGCACGTTCTTCGGGCTTCAGCGTCTCGACTTCGCTCGCCATGCCGGGGAAGACCATGCCGTCGACGCCGCACTCGAGCGCCCAATCGGCGAGGCGCAGCAAGGCGGCGGTGTCGGGCGCGCCATCGACGCCAAACGGCGTAGGCAGAACCGGGAAGACCCCGGAGAGAGTTGTCATTTCACGGCTCCCGCGGTGATGCCCGCGATGAAGTAGCGTTGCAGGAATCCGAACGCGGCGACCACCGGCAGCGAGGCGAGGATGGATGCCGCCATCGCCGCGCCCCAATCGCTGTTCACCTCGTTCAGATAGTTGAGCAGCAGGCCCGGACCGACGGTCCGGTTCGACTCCGAGACGATGATCGTCATCGCATAGAGCAGATCGTTCCACGACCACATGAAGGCGTAGAGGAACACGGTGACGACGGCCGGGATCGAGACCGGCAGCACGATGGTGTGGAAGATGCGCAGCTCACTGGCGCCATCGGCGCGCGCCGCCTCGATGATCTCGTCGGGAACTTGGCAGAAGTAGCTGTACAGCATGTACGTGCTCACTGGCAGCGCGAAGACGATGTAGGAGAGGACGAGACCCGAGCGGGTATCGATCAGCGCCCAGTCGTTGAGGATCGGGTAGAGGCTGATCAGCAGCAAGCCGAAGGGAAAGACCTGCGCGGAGAGGATCGCGATCATGATCGCGCGCCGGCCGCGATAGCGGAACTTGGCGAAGGAATAGCCGGCATAGATCGCCAGGACCGTGTTGAGGAGTGCGCTGGCGCCTGAACTGAGCAGGCTGTTCTTGAGATGCAGCAGGAGATCGCCCTTCAGCACGGCGGTGCGGAAATGCTCGAGCGTCGGCGCCAGCGGCAGAGGCGTGGGAATGACGCGATAGAGCTCGGCATTGGGCTTGAGTGCGGAGACGACCAGCCAGTACACGGGGAAGAACAGGAACAGCCCGACCATCACGAGCAGAGCGACGAAGGCGAAGCGTGCGAGCGGCGAGCGCAGGTCCAGCATCGCCTCACGCTCCGCGCATGAGATGGCGGAGATAGAAGATCGCCGGCGGCAGGATGGTGGCGAGCCACAGCACCCCGATCGCCGAGGCGAAGCCGATGTCCCAGACCTCGAAGGCCTGGCGATAGACCTCGATCGACAGCGTCGTCGTCGCCCGCACGGGGCCGCCGCGGGTCAGCGCGAAGATGGTGTCGAATTGCTGCAGATTGCCGATGACGCCGAGCACCACGACGACGAGCAGCACGGGCCTGAGATGCGGCAGCACGATGTCGCGCAGGAGTTCGCGATTGCGCGCGCCGTCGACACGCGCGGCGTCGACCTGCTCGCGATCCAGGCTCTGCAGCCCGGCCAGGAAGAACGCCATGAACAGCGGCACGGACAGCCAGATCTTGGTGATGAGGATCGCCGTCATCGCGCCGCCCGGCGTCGCGAGCCACGCGGTGGGATGCTCGATCAGGCCGAACTCCAGCAACACCGCATTCAGCACGCCGAACCGGCTGTTGAAGATCCAGCCCCAGATGAAGGCCGAGACCGTGCTCGGCAGCACCCAGGGCAGGAGGGAAAGTGCCCGCAGCGCCGCGCGGCCGCGGAAGGGTTGGTTGAGGATCAGCGCCCAGGCGAGCCCCAGCACGAGCGTGCCCGCTGTCGCGCCGACGACATAGATCGCCGTCGTCGCGAAGGCGCCGAGCACGCGCGCATCGCCGAGCGCACGCGTGAAATTGGCGAGGCCGATGAAGCGCGGCTCGATCGATTGCAAGGTGAACTCGGTCAGGGACAGGCCGAGCGCCCGCAGGAACGGCACGACGATGACCGCCGCGAAGGCGAGTAGCGCCGGCAGCGCGAAGAGCATGCCGATGCGCCGCTCGGCAGCCTTCAGACCACCGGCGCGCGCATCGGGCGAGATCGGCGCCGTCACCGATCCCGCCATCGCGTCACTCTGCATGCACGCGACCCGAGCGCTGCGGCTCAGCCCTTCTTCGCCATCGCCGCTTCGAGGCGGCTCTGCAGGGTCACGATCGCGGCGTCGGCCGTCTTCTGGCCGAGCATCGTCGCCTGCACTTCCTCGCCGATCGCGGTGGTGATCTCCGCCGCGTTGGGCCAGATGCCGACTTCGTTGATGCGCGTCGTACCGGCGGCCTCGCTCCAGGCTTTGAGATAGGTGTCGCCGGTGACCGCGGTATTGGCGAGCGCCGCCTTCGTGACGGGCAAGGCGCTCTGCTCGATCGGGAAGCCGAGCTGCACCTTGTCCGACATGATGTGCTCGACCCATTTGCTCGTCGCGGAATCAGCGGCGAGCTTGCCGCCACCGGCAAAGGCGATCACGAGGTGACCCCAGGCGATCGAGACGGGTTTGTCGCCGGCCTTGAGCATCGGAGTCGGCATCGGCGCGATCGCGGGATCGAAGGCTTCGCCGCGACCCGAGAATGACCGCAGATGCGCGCGCGCTTGTGGCGGATCGAAGTAGAAACCGGCGGCGCCTTGCGCCTGCAAGCGCCGCGAATCCGGTCGATCGATCTCCGCCGCCGACAGGCGATCCTTCATCAGCCCGGCGACGAAGCCGAGCGCGGCTTTGCCTTCCGGCGAGTTGATGACCACCTTGCCGCTGTCGTCGATGATCCGGCCGCCATGCGCCCAGACCCAGATCAGGAAATCGAGCGGGATCGAATTGTTGTTCTTGGTCGCCATCGCGTAGGGCACCGAGTTCGGCACGCTGTCGCGGATCTTGACGAGTGCGGCGCGGAACTCGTCGATGGTCCTCGGCAATGCGCCGACACCGGCTCTTGCCAGCACCTCACGATTGGCGACCATGCCGATCGATCCGCTCATCAGCGGAATGCCGAGCTGCTTGCCGGCGACCTTCCCCATGCCCAGCGCATTGGCGTCGAAAGTGGCGGCCAGCTTGTCGGCGCCGAAGACCTCGTTGAAATCGACGATCCCCGGCAGGCCGTTGAAATTCGGCATCCAGCGTTCCTGCACCTGGACCGTGCTGGGCGCGGTGTTCGAGCGCACGCGCAGCAGCAGATTGCGTTGCACATCGCCCCAGGCGGACCCGATGAGCTCGACTGATGTGCCCGACGCGGCCTTGAAATCCGCGGCCATCTTTTCGACCGAGGCCTTTCCGGCCTGTTCGGCGAAGGTGAAGCTCATGAAGGATGGGCCTGCGGTCTGGGCCGCGGCCATCCGGGTCAGCGCGGGAACGGCGAGCGTTCCGATCGCGAAGCGGCGTCTTGTCAGCATGTCTTCCTCCCTGTTGCGTGTTGTTTGAAGATATGGATCACGGCTCGATGGCCCGGCCTTCGTCATCGGCGCCGAACAGGTGGATGCGCGCGGGATCGAGCGCGAGCGCGAGCGTATCGCCTGATGTCACGCGGTCACCGCCGGGCAGACGAAGGAGAATCGGCTCGGCCCGTGCACCCGTCGTGACGAAGGCGAAGGTGTCGCTGCCGAGCTGCTCCACGAAGGACACGCGGCCGGGGAGCGTGCCCGGTGCGCCCGGCATCGCCGGCGCCAGATGCTCCGGCCGAATGCCGATCACCAGCCTGTCCTGCGACGGCGGCGCCTGCGGCAGCGCGATGGTCGAGCCGTCCGAGAGCTGCGCCAGCCCCGCGATCATCCGCACCTCGATGAAGTTCATCCGCGGCGAGCCGATGAAGCCGGCCACGAAGCGATTGGCCGGGCGCTGATAGAGCTCGAGCGGCGCGCCGACCTGCTCGACCCGACCGCCACGCATCACGACGATGCGATCCGCAAGCGTCATCGCCTCGACC
>JANNTF010000704.1:0-1709 GCA_031403455.1 Alphaproteobacteria bacterium
ATCCGTGAAATCCGTGGTTTTCCATCCCGGTTTTTAGGATCAAACGGGGATCGCAGGGGTCGGCAGCAAGCGCGGCGTGTCGATGCTCGAAGCGTCTGCCCACGCCGACCTGATCGTGATCTGGGGCGGCAACCCGGTCAATACCCAGATCAACGTGATGACCCACGCCATGGCGGCCAAGAAGCGCGGCGCCACGCTGGTGGTGGTCGATCCCTACCGCACCGGCACCGCCGAGAAGGCCGACATTCACCTCGCGCCGCGTCCCGGCACCGACGGCGCGCTCGCCGCTGCCGTGATGCACGTGCTGTTTGCCGA
Source organism: Alphaproteobacteria bacterium (assembly GCA_031403455.1). Taxonomy (GTDB): domain Bacteria; phylum Pseudomonadota; class Alphaproteobacteria; order CACIAM-22H2; family CACIAM-22H2; genus CAIOSQ01. The sequence goes on from JANNTF010000704.1 coordinate 316, forward strand.
AGGCTTTGCCGACTGGGATTACCTGCGCAAGTACACCGACGCACCCGATGCGCTCGCGGCCCATGTCGCTACCCGTACCCCGCAATGGGCGGCCGAGATCACCGGTTTGTCTGCCGACGTCATCATCGACTTCGCGCGGCGTTACGGCCGCTCCAAGGCGAGCTTCATTCGCGCCCATCACGGCTTCTCGCGCTCGCGCAACGGCGCGTCGATGGTGCATGCCGTCAGCGCGCTGCCGGCCGTGGGCGGCAAATGGCGCCATCGCGGCGGCGGCGCGCTGTGGAATTTCGGGCAGAGCTATCATTGGGACAAGACCCTGATCGAGGGGCTGGACAAGCGCGACCCGGCGATCCGCGTGTTCGACATGTCGCGCCTCGGCGCCGTCCTGACCGGCGATCCGGTCGATCTGCGCGGTGGGCCGCCGGTCACCGCGATGCTGATCCAGAACGTCAATCCGATGAATGTCTGCCCGGATCTCAACAAGGTCCGGCGCGGCTTCCTGCGCGAGGATCTGTTCGTGGCGGTGCATGAGCAATTCATGACCGATACGGCCGCGATCGCCGACATCGTGCTGCCCGCCACGATGTTCCTCGAGCACGACGACATCTACCAGGCCGGCGGCCACGCCCATATCCAGATCGGGCCCAAGATCATCGAGGCGCCGGGCGAATGCCGGCCCAATCATTTCGTGATCTGCGAACTCGCCAGACGGCTCGGCGCCGAGCATCCCGGCTTCGCCATGACCGAGATGGAGATCATCGATTCGACCCTGCGCAGCTCGGGCTGGCCGGGCGCCGCCGAGATCATCGACCAGCGCTGGCTCGACGTGACGCCGCCTTTCGAGGAGGCGCATTTCCTCAACGGCTTCGCGCATCCCGATGGCAAATTCCGCTTCAAGCCGGATTGGAAGAAGCTCGGGCCCTACGGCGCGCGCATGCCGGAATTCCCCGATTTCCACGACATCATCGAGAGGCCGACGCGGGAATGTCCATTCCGGTTGGTGGCGCCGCCGGCGCGCAACTTCCTCAACACGTCGTTCACCGAGACGCCCGGCTCGCTCAAGCGCGAGGGCAAGCCGACCGTGATGATCCATCCCGGGGATGCGGCCGAATTGGGAATCGTGGACGATGCGCGGGTCACGCTCGGCAACCACCGCGGCGCGCTCACGCTGAGCGCCAAGCTCTTCGACGGCGTGCAGCGCGGCGTCGTCGTGGTCGAGAGCGTGTGGCCGAACCGCTACTTCCCCGAAGGCCTCGGCATCAACGCGCTGATCGGGGATGAGCCCGCGCCGCCCAAAGGCGGCGCCGTCTACCACGACACCCCAGTATGGGTACGTGCAGCCAGAACCGCGACGCCCGAGACCCCACGATTCCCGACACCCGCGCCCCACTCAA
>JANNTF010000705.1:0-9141 GCA_031403455.1 Alphaproteobacteria bacterium
CCCGCGCCAAATCCAACGCCACGAACGAGGAGCGAGTGATGGTCAAGGCGATGCGCATGCACAAGGTCGGCGGCCCCGAAGTCCTGAGCTGGGAGGATGTCGAGGTGCCGGCGCCCAAGCAGGGTGAGGCGCTGATCCGGCATCAGGCCGTCGGGCTCAACTACATCGACACCTATCACCGCTCGGGCCTCTATCCCGTGCCGATGCCCGCGATCATCGGCAGCGAAGGCGCCGGTGTGGTCGAGGCGATCGGACCGGGCGTGACCGAGGTCGCGGTGGGTGATCGCGTCGCCTATGGCAACGCCCCGATCGGCGCCTATGCCGAGAAGCGTGTCCTGCCGGCACACCGGCTGCTCAGGCTGCCACAGGCGATCACCGACAAGCAGGCGGCGTCGATGATGCTCAAGGGCATGACCGCGCAATACCTGATCCGGCGGACCTATCGCGTGAAGGCCGGTGAGACCGTGCTCGTGCATGCCGCCGCCGGCGGCGTCGGCCTGATCATGTGCCAATGGCTCAAGCATCTCGGCGCGACGGTGATCGGCACGGTTGGCGACAAGGCCAAGGGCGAGATCGCCAAGAAGCACGGCTGCGATCACATCATTCTCTACCGCGAGGAGGATTTCGCGGCGCGCGTGAAGGAAATCACCGCCGGCAAGGGCGTGCCCGTCGTGTTCGACGGCGTCGGCAAGGATACCTGGGACAAATCGCTCGATTGCCTCAGCGTGCGCGGCCTGATGGTGAGCTTCGGCAATGCCTCGGGCGCGGTGCCGCCGATCAATATCGGGATTCTCAATACCAAGGGCTCGCTCTACGTGACGCGGCCGTCGCTCAATGGCTACGTCGCCAAGCGCGAGGAGCTGGTCGAGACCGCGAATGATCTGTTCGACGTCGTGTCCAAGGGCGCGGTCAAGATCGAGGTCAATCAGAGCTACGCGCTGAAGGACGCGGCGCAGGCGCATCGCGATCTCGAACAGCGCAAGACCACCGGATCGACCGTCCTCACGGTGTGACGATGACGAAACCTCCCGCCTTCGATCCCGCCGGTGTGCCGGAGAGCAACTTCACCAGCTACCCCGAGGCGAATCGGGCCGCCAATCTCAAGCGGTGGAACCGGCGTCTCGGCGAGCAGGCGGGCTTGCGCAATTTCGGGGTCAACCTCACGCGCATCGAGCCGGGCGGGCAGTCCTCGCATCGCCACGGCCACTCGAAGCAGGACGAGTTCGTCTATGTCGTCTCAGGCGAAGTCGTGCTGGAGACCAATGCCGGTGCGCAGACTCTGCGCGCCGGCATGTGCGCGGGGTTTCCCGCGGGCAGCGACGAAGCGCATCGCTTCGTCAACCGCACGCAATCGGACGCTCAGATCCTGGTGATCGGCGATCGCACCGCCGGTGACGAGGTGCACTACCCGGACATCGACATGCACGGGAAGCTCGGCCCCGACGGCAAGTTCCGCTTCTTCCACAAGGACGGCACGCCGTACTGAGCGCGGCGCAGGCACGAGCGGAATCTCGGCCCGGAATCTTCGCGCCGAAAAGCACGAAGCCCGCCATCGCTTGCGCAATGGCGGGCCTCGTATCCCGCAGGACTGTCGGTGACGACCCTACATCGCCACGCCAGCCCGGCGAGGAAGCGTCAGATCGCTTCCTTGAGTTCCTTGGCGGCGCGGAAGGCGACCTTCTTGCTCGCCTTGATCTTGATCGCCTCGCCGGTGGCCGGGTTGCGGCCCATGCGCGCGGCGCGCTTGCGCACGGCGAAGATGCCCAGGCCCGGAATGCGAACCTTGTTGCCCTTCACGATGTGCTTGGTGAGCGAGCCGAGGAACGCATCGAGCGTCTCGGTCATCGCCTTCTTCGCCACACCCTGCTTGTCGGCGAGATCGGCTGAGATCTGCTTGAAGCTGACGGTGGGCACCTTGACGGCTGGTTTTGCGGCTGGCTTGTCGGCTGGAACCTTGGCGATGGCCATGGGCGCTCCTCTTGTTTGAAGGAATAGAGCCGAGCGAATCGACTCTGTTGCCTGTGTGCTCGGGTTCGCCCAGGTTTTCAAGCGTTTTTCGCAGCCCGCTTGCGATTCGATCAGGAATGACGGGGTGATTCGACTCCTCGCGAGTTCCGAGCGCCGTTTGCACCGCGGCGAATCAGATTCCGGTCGCGGCGCGCATCGCCGTGGCGATCCCTGGCGTCGCCGCCAGAATCGGATTGCCGTTGAGCAGCGCATCTCCGGCGAAGAAGTCATTCGTCCACCCGCCGGCCTCGCTCACGATCACGACTCCCGCGGCGACATCCCAGCTGTTGATGTGAACTTCCGCGTAGGCGTCGGTGCGGCCATCCGCCACATAAGCGAGACCCATCGCGCCGGACGCCGAGCGCTTGGCATTCGCGCCCGCCGCCATGGCGCCCTCGACCATCGCGAGATAGGCCGCGCGCGGGCGGCGCGACGACCAGCCGATCTCCACGGTCGCGACGCGCATGTCCTGAGTCCGGCTGACATGAATCGGTTTGCCATTGCGCGTCGCCCCGCCGCCGCGTCGCGCGAGGTAGAGCTCTCCGGCGATCGGCGCGAAGATGGCGCCGATCTCGGGAACGCCGTGGCGCAGGAAGCCGATCGAGATGCACCAATGCGGTTCGCCGCGCGCGAAATTCGCGGTGCCGTCGATCGGGTCGATGATCCAGAGCCGCTCCGCCGCCACGCCGCCGCCTTCCTCGCCGAGCACGCGGTCATCGGGAAAAGCCGCGGCGATGCGCGAGCGCAGCAGCTCCTCCACGGCGCCATCGGCGACAGTCAGGAAATCCTGCGTGCCCTTCATCGTCGTCCCGAGCGACGCATGATCGTGGAAATAGCCGAGCGCCAGGGCGCCCGCGGCCTGTGCCAGTCCGGTAACGGCAAGAAAGCGCTGCTCGATCTCGATGTCGGACATCGGGGCTCCATTGAGAAGAATTTGATCGCGTGCTCCGGGCGAACACCCGCGGATCGTGACACAAATGATCGTAACTCATCCTCTCCTGTCGCAACCACGAACAGGGCCATGACGATACGCACCGAGGACTCGATGACGGCCAGCCGGATCGTCGGCCACTCCTTTGCTCTACCAGCTGCTGGTCTCCGCGCTTGCCGTCGCGTTGCCGGTCGTGATGCCGGAGCTGACGCGCAGCGCCGGCCTGTTCGAGGGGCTGGCCGGGCTCTATTCGATGATGATGTATGTCGGCGCGATGGTCGCGACCCTGGCGGGCGAGCAGCTGTTCCGCCGCTTCGGCGCCGCCTTCGTCATCGGCCTCGGCTATGGACCCGTATCGCCGGCGAGTTCGCACATGATGGCCGGGATCGTCGGCCGCCCGGATCTGAACTTCATCTTCTCGGTGCGGCAGGCGGGCGCACCGCTGGGCGTGCTCGTGGCCGGCCTGCTGATTCCCGTGCGTGTCAATGCGATCGGCTGGCGCTGGTCGCTGGTCGTGATGGCCGTCACTTGCGTGATCATCGCCGCCGCAACTCTTGGCTTCGCGCGGCGTGTGGCCGGCTGATCTGGGGTCTGGTGGCCGATCGCGTGTTGACGCCGCGCGCCAAGCTGATGCTGATCGGCGTGCTGATGGCCGGCGCTGCGCTCGCGCTGGGCGCCATCGAACGCGATCACTCCCTCTCGACGATCGTCGCCATCTGCGTCTGGCTCGGCGCGACGGCGGGCGGCTGGGGTGGCGTCGTCACCGCACAGGCGGCACGCCTCGCACCGCCGGGCCGCGTCGGTCGGGTCGCAAGCGGCGTCATGCTGTTCAACTATCTCGGCGTCATGCTCGGGCCGCCCGTGGTCGGAATCATGCTGGCGATCACGGACAGTTTCCTGATCTCGCTCGCGAGCGTCGCCGCCGTCACGCCGGGACGCGCAGATGCCAGTTGGTCGCGTGCTGATAGGCGTGGCCGGCGGCGAACAATGTGCCCTCGTCGAAGGCGCGGCCGACGAGCTGGAAGCCGATCGGCAGGCCGGCGGCGGTGAAGCCCGCCGGCACGCTGAGTCCGGGCAGGCCGAGATAATTGATCGAGCGCGTGAGCTTCGTGAAGCGGCCGAGCTTGGCGCCGAGATCAGGTCCCGGCAGCGCCTCGCTCTCGACGATCGTCGGCGCGGCGCTGTCCGCGACCGATGCCAACATCATATCGCAGACCGAGAAGACCGTCTGGGTGAACTCCGTCAGCATCGCCGCGCGCGCGCGCAGCGCGTCGAGATAGAGCGCGGCCGGGATCATCAGCCCGGCCTCGAGGCGGCCGCGCACCTGGCCGCTGTACTCGGCGGCGCGGGTGCGCAGCCACTCGCGATGGATCGTCACCGCTTCGGCGGAGAGCACCATCGAGCAGAACGCGTTCAAGCGCTCCATGTCCGGCAACGCGACCGGCACGATCTCCGCGCCGAGCGACGCGAAGACGCGCGCGGCATCGCCGAGCAGCCGCGTCGTATCGGCATCGACGTCGGTGAAGAAGCTCGTGGGAATGCCGATGCGCAAACCCTTCGCACCGCGCGCGAGGCCGGCGACGTAGTCGGGCACCGACTCCGTCGCCGCGGTGGGATCGGCCGGATCGGGTCCGGCGATCAGGCCGAGGATCAGGGCGGCATCCTCGACCGTGCGCGTCAGCGGTCCGACCGTGTCGAGACTCCAGGAGAGCGGCATCGCGCCGGCGCGGCTGACGCGGCCCCAGGTCGGCTTGATTCCGACGACGCCGCAGTAATGCGCCGGCACGCGGATCGAGGCGCCGGTGTCGGAGCCGAGCGCGCCGAAGAACATGCGCGCCGCCACGCCCGTCGCCGAGCCCGATGACGAGCCGCCGGTGATATGCGCCGGGTTCCAGGCATTGCGCGCGTGACCGAGATGCCAGTTATGGCCGGTCGGGCCGAAGGCGAACTCCGCCATGTTGAGCGTGCCGAGATCCAGCGCGCCGGCCGCGTCGAGTCGCGTCAGCGCCGTCGCCGTCGTCGGCGCGATCCAGTCGCGGCGGATCTTGGAGCCGCATGTCGCGATGCGGCCTTGTCGGTAATACATGTCCTTGTGCGCCAGCGGCACGCCGTGCAGCGGACCCGCGAAGCGCCCACGCTTGGCCTGGGCATCGGCGCGATCGGCGGCGGCGCGCGCATGCTCGGCATCGAGCGCGACGAAGACGTTGAGCTTTTCGTTCCACACGCCGCCGCGCGCCAGACAGGCTTCGACGGCATCGCGCGCCATGGCGCGGCCGGCGCGAATCTGCCGCGCGAGTTCGGCCGCCGAGAGCAGGTTCAGATCGCCGCTCATCGCTTGCCCCGGCGCTGCGCCGCGGGATAGGCGCCCGGCTCGGCCTCGAAGGCAAGCGCGCGGCCGTGACCATCGGCCGCGGCAAGCAGCGCCGCCATCGACAGCGCCGCATTGCGCGCCGCTTCACCCTCGACCGTCACGCCGAGCTGCGCCGCGATCGTCCGCGCCGTCGCTTCATCCAGTTTCGTCGTCATGAGAATCCTCCTCGGTTAGCCCGGACCAAACGACGCGAGCACGCCAAACGCAAGCCCGACTTCGCGCCGCTCGTCGCCCCTCCTCGACTTGAGCTACGCGATGCACACATCTATCTCTCCCGTGCGAAATGCCTGCCTATGCTTGTCGTCCCTCCTCGAATGAGGAGGGACAGGCGATCTCGCGAAGGCGAGATCGCCGGGGTGGTGAGTCCACGGCGTTGCGTCACACGAGTCGATCGCGCCACGGCACCACGCGCCCAGACGTGCTGCTGCGCGCGAGTGTGAATCGGGGTCAGGTGCGCCAGGCGAAGCTGGCGTATTCCAGCGGGGGAAGGTCCCTGAATCGGGGTCAGCTGAATCGGGGTCAGTGTGCCGTTTCCAGCTCGCCCGACACCGTATCGCCGACGGCGGTCAGGAGAATCGGAGGGGAGGGAGAATCGGGGTCAGTGTGCCATTTCTCAATTTCCATCCTCGACCCCTGTCTTTCTCGGCCGACCCGCGCGTCCCGGCGAGGCGCGACGACCGAGCATATCAGCGACTTGCTCTTCGAAGCGACGCGATCCGAGTGCGTAGTTGCTCTGAGTGCGTAGTTGCTCTGGGTACAGCGGCGAATCGCGGCAGTGCTCGCGGCTTCGTCGTGGTCCTCGAACAGGGCCCGATAGGCGCGCAGACGCGCTGACGGCGAGGCCCCCAGGCCCAGATAGGCGGCGTGGGGCGCAATCATGGAAGATGGCTCGCAGCCACCATTGCTGCGGTGACTCGACCAGGCATAGGCCTCGGGTCGGCTCACCATCCCCGCGCGCACCGGGTTCATCTCGATGTAGCGGTAGCAGGCGAGCAGATAGCTCTCCTCGCCCACCAGACAGGACCTGAAGCGCCCCTCCCACAGCGTACCGGTGCGCGCGTAGGTGTCGTTCACGTAGCGCACGTAATGCCGGCCGAGCGCCTGGAGCAGCCGCGACGGGCCGTCGTCACGCGCCGGCGTGAGCAGCAGATGGACGTGGTTGGTCATCAGCACATAGGCGTGGATGGCGCAGCCATGATCTGCCGCGAGCGCCTCGAGCCGGATCAAGTAGAACGCACGATCTGCATCAGAGAAGAAGCACGCCTGCCGGTCGACGCCGCGCTGGATGAGGTGCAGCGGCACGTCCGGCAGAACGAGTCGAGGGCGGCGAGCCATGTCGCGATTGGACAGCAGAGCACCGGCGCGGCGCGCGCTGCCAGGACGGTTAATCCCTCAGGCCTTGCGCGCTACGTCTCGGACAAGATCACCCCGACCGGGATGTTGCTCGGTATTGGCACACTGACCCCATTTTACCCAACCGCCGAGCGACTATGCTAGAAGGCCGCGGTTTTGCCATGTCCGATCTCATCCCGGAAATCTCCGTCGTCGTGCCGGTGCGCGACGAAGCGGGGAACATCGACACGCTGCTGCAGGAGATCGACGCGGCGCTGAGCGGCCATGCGTTCGAGATCATCTATGTCGATGACGGCAGCACCGACGCGACCTTGGCGAAGCTCAGCGACGCGCGCGCCCGACATCCGAATTTGCGCGTGCTGCGTCACCGCCGCAGCGCCGGCCAATCGGCCGGGCTGGTCACGGGCATCCGGGCCGCCCGCGGGATCTGGATCGCGACGCTCGATGGCGACGGACAGAACGATCCCGCGGACATCCCGAAGCTGCTCACCCGGGCGCGCGCGCCGGACGCGCCCGCGCTCGTCGCCGGACTGCGCGCCAAGCGCAAGGACACGGCGCTCAAGCGCTTCTCCTCGCGTGTGGCCAACAGGGTGCGGAGCGGATTGCTGGGCGACAGCACGCCCGATACCGGCTGCGGGCTCAAGCTGTTCCGTCCGGAGATCTTCCTGCGACTGCCGCCTTTCGATCACATGCATCGCTTCCTGCCGGCTCTCGTGCAGCGCGAGGGCGGGGTCGTCGTCAACGTGCCGGTCAATCATCGGCCGCGCGGCGCGGGGATCTCGAAATACGGGGTCATGAACCGGCTCTGGGTCGGCATCGTCGATCTGGTCGGCGTGATGTGGCTGCAGCGGCGCGCGCTGCGGCCGGAGGCCGAGGAACTCGAGATCAAGGACGACGCGACGTGACCGCGTTGCGTGGCGCGCTGTTGCGCGCCTGCCTGCTGTGGCTGGTGATCGTCGTCGTCGGCCTGTCCTTGCGACCGCTGATGACGGTCGATGAGACGCGTTATCTCTCGGTGGCGTGGGAGATGTGGGCGCGCGGCGACTTCCTGGTTCCCTACCGCAATGGCGAGCCCTATCACCACAAGCCGCCGCTGCTGTTCTGGTTGATCCAGCTGGGCTGGGCGGTCGGCGGGGTCAGCGAGATCTGGGGCCGTCTCGTCGCGCCGCTCTTCGCGCTGGCTTGTCTGCCGGCCGCTGCGGTGCTCGCGCGCCGGCTGTTTCCCGACCGCCTCGTCACGGCGCAGCTCGCACCGCTCGCCGTGTGCGCCGGCGGTCTGTTCCTGCTCAATGCCTCGCTGACGATGTTCGACGCGATCGTGACGTTCTGGTCGCTGGTCGGCTGGATCGGCGTCGTCACCGCGTGGCGCCATGGCGCGCGGCGCGGCTGGATCATCGTCGCGCTGGCGATCGGCTTCGGCGTGCTCAGCAAGGGGCCGGTCATCCTGCTGCATCTGGCGCCCGTGGCGTTGCTCGCGCCGCTGTGGATGGGAAGCGACAACCGGCCGGTCTGGCGACGCTGGTATGCGGGGTTTGGACTGGCCGTGCTGGGCGGCGCGGCGATCGCGCTGCTGTGGGCGATCCCCGCGGCGATATCGGGCGGCGAGGAGTTCGCGCGCAAGATCTTCCTCGGCCAGCATACCGGCCGCATGGTGGAGTCCTTCGCGCATCGCCGGCCGCTGTGGTGGTACCTGCCGGTCATCGTGATCGGGTTGATGCCGCTGCTCGCGTGGCTCGCACCGTGGCGTCTGCTGCGCGCCACGCCGGGGGCTGTGGCGCGATCGCGGCGTGCTCTTCATCCTCGCCGCTTCCCTTCCGGTCATCGTGGCGTTCTCCGCGATCAGCGGCAAGCAGCCGCATTACGTGCTGCCGGAACTCGCTGTGCTGGCGATCCTGATCGCGCGCATCGCCGATCAGCCCGCGTTCGTCGACCGCCGCCTCGATCGCCTGCTGCCCGCGCTGGTCTGTATCGTCGTCGGCGCGATCGTCATCCTGTTCCCGTTTCTCGGCTTCGACCGGATTGCGAAGGGCCGCGTCGACATCGTGCTCTCCACCCAGCAGATCCTCGCGATGGTCGCGATCGGCCTCGCGCTGATCGCCTATGGCGTCTGGCTGCTGCGTGACGGCGCGCGCGACGTGCTGGCGCGCCTATCGACCGTGGCGATCTGCAGCGCCGGCGCGCTCATCGGCATCCACATGATCTTCGCGTCGTTCGCGATCGCCTTCGATACGCATCGCGTCGCGCGTTTGTTGGCGGAGATCGAGCGCGGCGGTCGGCTGATCGCCTGGAACGGCGACTACGAAGGCGATTTTCATTTCACCGGCCGCCTGTTGCGCCCGATCGTCGATCTCAACGGCGCCGATCCCATCTTGTGGTCACGCGCGCATCCCACCGGCGTGGTGCTGGTCACCTATCGGCGAAGGTCATCGCTGCCGGCCGAATGGCCGCAGCCGCTGCAGCTCACCGCCTATCGCGGCCG
>JANNTF010000706.1:0-7666 GCA_031403455.1 Alphaproteobacteria bacterium
CCTCGGCGGCGAACGGTTGGAAAGAGGCGCGGAGAATAGGGAAACCGGCCGGAGATCACAATTTCGCCAGTGCGGCCCCGTTACGCGCCTCTTGCAACGCCGGCTTGCGGACGGTGTTTGAAATCCGACGCGGCGTCCCCCATACAGGATCGATGTCTCGTTTGCTCGGTCGCCTGCCGCCCCTGAATGCGCTGCGTGCTTTCGTCGCGGCGGCGCGACATCTGAGCTTCTCGCGCGCGGCCGAAGAGCTCTTCGTGACGCCGGCGGCGGTGAGCCAGCAGGTCAAGCTGCTGGAAGACAATCTCGGGCGCGTCCTGTTTCGACGCACGAACCGTGCATTGCTGCTGACGGATGAGGGGCAGGCGCTCCTGCCGCGGCTGCTCGAGGCCTTCGAGCTGATGAGCGAGGCGCTCGGCAGCCTCGACACCATGACCGACACCGGCGCGTTGACCGTGTCGATGGCGCCGTCCTTCGCGGGGAAATGGCTGGTCCCGCGGCTCGAAAGCTTCCAGGGCCTGTATCCGGACATCGACGTGCGCGTCACCGCCTCGATGAACCTCGTGATGTTCGACGATGACGGCGTCGATTGCGCGATCCGGTACGGCCTCGGTCAGTATCCGGGACTGGTCGTGGAGAAGATCCTGACGGAGAGCGTCGTCCCGGTCTGCAGCCCGGCGCTTCTCGGTGACAAGACCGGACCGCTCTCGACCGCGTTCCTCAAGGACATGACGCTGCTCCACGACGACAGTCCGGAGCAGGATGCCAGCTGCCCGACCTGGCGCATGAGGCTCAAGGCCGCGCGCATCGACGGCATCGATCCCGACCGCGGGCTGCATTTCAACCAATCGAGTCTCGTGCTGGAAACCGCGATCGCGGGGCGGGGAGTGGCACTCGCCAAGGTCCAGCTCGCGCAGGACGATCTCAAGGCTGGGCGGCTCGTGCAGCTCTTCGATGTCAGCCAGCCCGTCGCCTTCGCCTATTACTTCGTGTGTCCGCCGGCCAAGGCCACGCAGCGCAAGGTCGCGCTGTTTCGCGAGTGGATCTTGCGCGAAAGCGCGGGGCGGCCGCATGAGTCGAGCGAGACGCGGACCGCGTCGAAGGCGTAAGTCCCCTGCGAAGGCAGGGTGATGACGCGGCGGCGTGACAGAAATTCTAGGGCACGGCGCATGATTTCTTGCCTATCCAACCACGCGACGCCACCTAGCTTGCTTCCTGCAATTTCGGCTGGGGATTCATGGACGCCATCGACACATCATCATCGGGCATCGCCGACGGTCTCCTGGCCGCGATCGGCAACACGCCTCTGATCCGGCTCCGCCGCGCATCCGACGCGACGGGTTGCGAGATCCTCGGCAAGGCCGAGTTCATGAATCCCGGCGGCTCGGTCAAGGATCGCGCCGGCCTCGCGATCATTCTCGACGCCGAGAGGCGCGGCCTGATCAAGCCTGGCGGCGTGGTCGTCGAAGGCACGGCCGGCAATACCGGCATCGGCCTCACTCTGGTCGCCAATGCCCGCGGCTATCGCAGCGTCATCGTCGTGCCGGAGACGCAGAGCCGCGAGAAGCTCGACTTCCTGCGCATGATCGGCGCCGATCTGCGCCTCGTGCCGGCGAAGCCCTACAAGGATCCAGGGAACTACGTCCATGTCTCGCGGCGGCTCGCCGAGGAACTCGCGGCAAACGAGCCCAACGGCGCGATCTGGGCCAATCAATTCGACAACACCGCCAATCGCGATGGGCATGAGCGAACCACGGGCGCCGAGATCTGGACGCAGACCGGCGGCCGCATCGACGCCTTCACCTGCGCCTGCGGCACCGGCGGCACGCTGGCCGGCGTCGCGCGTGCGCTCAAATCGCGCAAACCGGGCGTGCGCATCGTGCTCGCCGATCCGATGGGCGCCGCCCTCTATGCCTGGGTGAAGCATGGCAGGCTCGAGAGTTCGGGCAGCTCGATCATGGAGGGCATCGGCCAGGGCCGCGTGACCGGCAATCTCGAGGGTGCATCGATCGACGACGCGGTCCAGATCCCCGATCCCGAAGCGCTCGAGCAAGTCTACGATCTGCTGCAATACGAAGGCCTGAGCGTCGGTGGCTCCGCCGGCCTCAACGTGGCTGCCGCCATCCGGGTCGCCCGTACGCTCGGGCCTGGCCACACCATCGTCACGATCCTCTGCGACGGCGGTGCGCGTTATCAATCGAAGCTGTTCAACCCCGCTTTCCTGCGCGAGCGCGGCCTTCCCGTTCCGAGGTGGCTGACATGACCCTGTTGTCCGACAGCGCGCCCGACGCACGTCCGCGACTCCATCCGCCGCCGCGATTCGAGATCATCGAACTGGGCCGTGCGATCCGGTTGCGCGATCCCGCACGCCCGAGCTGGGCCGAGATCGTGTTCTCCTACCCCGGCCTGCATGCGGTGCTGATCCATCGCATCGCACATCGTCTCTGGGGATGGCGCTGTCGCGGACTCGCGCGCTTCGTTTCGCATCTCGGCAGGTTCCTGACGGGTATCGAGATCCATCCCGGCGCGCGCATCGGCCGGCGCCTGTTCATCGACCACGGCATGGGCGTGGTGGTGGGTGAGACGGCGACGATCGGCGACGACGTCACGATCTATCATGGTGTCACGCTGGGCGGTCTTTCGGGCAACCCCGGCAAACGGCATCCCGACATCGACGATGGCGTGGTGATCGGCGCGGGCGCGCAGGTGCTCGGGCCAATTCGGATCGGGCACGGGGCCAAGATCGGCGCCAATGCCGTGGTGGTCGCCGCCGTCGCGCCCGACACCACGGTCACCGGCATCCCGGCGCGCCCGCTCGGCGCGCCGCGCGAAGGCCCGACCGCCGGCTACGGCCTGCCAACCACGCCATGCGATCCGGTGGACGATCAATTCGCGGCGCTACGCGCCGAGATCGCCGCATTGCGCGCCGAGATCGATCGGCGCGCGCCCGGCCGCGAGGACTGACCAACCGGCGGAGACCGCCGAACTGGGATTCACCTGACAGCCACGACGCGTCTAGACTCGCGCCCTCACACGACAGGGGGATGCGCAGCCATGAGCAGCGATTTCGACGGCATCCGGTTTTTTGCCACCAACCGCGACATGGAGAGCATTCGCCAGGTACGCGGGGACCGCCTCGGCCTGTGGAGCGGCGGCTATTTCTTCGTCGACATGGCCCGCTACGTCCCGCACTACATGGAGACGGTGGCGGAGAACGATCTGCCCGAGCATTGCATCGTCCCGAACTCCGACGATGTCGTCTTCCGCGAGTTTCTCTGCGACCCCAAGGTCGGCACCGTCACGATCTTCGTGCACGGCTTCAACGTCCATCTGCATGAAGCCTATTTCTGGTTCCGCACGCTCACCGATACGTTCAAGAGCGCACCGGGCCTGCGCGATCGGTTCGTCTGCGACACGCCGGAGATCGCGCAGATCGCCGCGCGCATGACGGCGGCGGACAGGCCGCTCGCCGATGGCGCGCTCACCGCGTTCATCGGTTTTTCCTGGCCGTCGAATGGCAATGTCCTGAGCTATCTGAGCGATCAGCGCGAAGCGGTGGGCGCGGCCAGCGCGCTCGCCAATCTGGTGTCACGCATCCACGTCTGGGGCCGACGGGTGAACCTGGTCTGCCATTCCATGGGCAACCACCTCGCCTGCCACATGCTTGCGGGACTCGTGAACCGGAAGCTGCAGCCCAAGAATTTCGTCGACGTCCTCACCGGCGACAAGCCGCGTCACACGCCGCTCCAGCACTACGAATTGATGGATCTGGTGCGGCGCAAGGATCAGCGCATGCCGGCGAGCATCGATGCGAATCAGGACATGCGAGGCCCCGACGGCAAGCCGCTCTGGTTCGTCGATCGCTACATCATGCTGGCTCCCGACATCGAACGCCGGCAGGTGACCAAGACGACGATCCCGACGACGGAAGTGAGCGACGTGACGATGCCGGTCGCGATACCCGGCAGGACGACGGCATCCAAGCCGACCTCGGCGGACATCACGACCACGCAGACGCGCATCGTCGAGCGGGAGACCTATGTCGGCATCTTCCACGGCGGCATCGAGCATCTCGTCGGGCACGCCTATAATTTTTACTCGCGCTTCGACGGGGCGCTCGCGATCTCGAACATCGAGAAAGGTCCGCGCAAGGTGATGATCAGCGCCAAGTCGCTGCTCGACAAGATGACGCTCGGCCTCGTCGATTGGCTCGAGCGCAACCCCGACGAGAGATGGGAGCAGCGTCTCGGGGCGTCGCCCCATCCGCCGAAGGCGCCGACCAATGTCAGCTCGTTCAATGCGACGGAGATCTCCGACCGCGAGATCGGTCACAGCGACTACATCGATAGTCGTCCGCTCGCCTATCTCGTCGGCCTGATCCTGTCGGGCGAGCTCGACGGCCCGGAGATCGCGAACTGGAATCCCCGCCTTCGCCAGCTGCTCGCCCGAAACACGTGACGGCGCGACTCAGGCCTTGTCGGCCGCCTCGGCTGCGGTTGCCGCCGCGGCGGCCGGCGCCGTCGTCGTCTTCTCGAGGATGCGCGCGCTCTTGCCGCGACGGCCACGCAGGTAATAGAGCTTCGCGCGGCGCACATCGCCACGGCGCAGCACCTCGATCGAATCGATGCGCGGGCTGTAGAGCGGGAATACGCGCTCGACGCCCTCGCCGAACGAGATCTTGCGCACGGTGAAGCTCGAGGACATGCCGGCGCTCTTGCGCGCGATGCACACGCCCTCATAGCCCTGCACGCGCTCGCGCGTCCCCTCGATGACCTTGACGTTGACGCGCAGCGTGTCGCCGGGACCGAACACCGGCACCGTCCGACCGAGCTTGTCGATCTGTTCCTTCTCGAAAGTCTCAATCGTGTTCATCGCTCTTTCCTTTCGTGCTCGATTTCAAACTACGCGGCCGCCGATTGCGGCGCGCGCGAGATGCCGTGACCAGAGATCCGGGCGACGCTCGCGCGTGAGACGCTCGGACTCGGTGCGCCGCCAGGCGCGAATCTTCTCGTGATGGCCGGAGAGCAGAACCTCCGGTACGGCGCGACCAGCCCAGATGGCGGGCCGCGTGTAGTGCGGATATTCGAGCAGCCCGTCTGCAAAACTCTCTTCCGCCAATGACTCGGCCTCGCCGATGACGCCAGGAAGCAGGCGAACGCAAGCGTCGATCAGTGCAATCGCCGCCGGCTCGCCGCCGGACAGCACGAAGTCACCCAGGCTGAGTTCGACGACCGCGCGCGCGTCGAGCACGCGCTGGTCGATGCCCTCGAAGCGCCCACACAGCAGGGCGACGCCGGGCCCGGCCGCAAGCGCACGCACGACCGTCTGATCGATCGTGCGTCCACGCGGGCTCAGATAGAAAACCGGCAATTCGGGCGGCGCCGCAGCGAGTGCGGTATCGACGACGTCGGGGCGCATCACCATGCCAGGACCGCCTCCGCATGGCGTGTCGTCGACGCTGCGATGCTTGCCTGGCGCGAAGTCGCGAATATCGCTGAGCACGAGCTGCCACAGACCATTGTCACGGGCACGCCCGGCGAGCGAATGGCCGAGCGGTCCGGGAAACATCTCCGGCAGGATCGTCAGGACATGCGCGGTCCAGCTCATGGCGCATCGCCCTCGTCGGAATCCTCGTCGCGCACTTCGATCTCCGCCGGCGGCACGACGACGATGCGTCCACCCGGGACATCGACGTCGCCGACCATCGGCGCCGCGAACGGCAGCAGCAGCGCCTCGCTGCCAGGGCGCTCGATCTCCAGCACATCGCCGGCGCCGTAATTGAGCACCTGCGTGACCCGGCCGATGGCGGCGCCCTCGGGCGACACGGCCTGCAGCCCGACGAGATCGGCGATGTAGACCTCGCCGCGCTTGGGTTTGGGCAGCTTGTCCCGCGTAACAAACAGCTTCACGCCCTTGAGGGCCTCCGCCGCATTGCGCGTATCGACACCCGCGATCCGCGCGATCACGAGATCGCGCGCCATGCCGCGCACGGTGAGATCGAAACTGCGCGTGCCCGGCTCATCCGCCAGCGTGCCGTAGCGCATCAAGGCGCGTGGCTCCGCGGTGAAGGTCTTCACCTTCACCTCGCCCCGCACGCCGTGCGCGCCGGTGATGACACCGAGCATGATGCGTCGCTCGCTCAAGCTGCCGTTCCAGATACCGCGCGCCGAGGATCAGCTCTGCGCCGGCGCTTCGGCTGCCTTCGCAGCAGCCTCGGCCTCGGCCTTGGCGCGTTCCTGCGCCTTGGTCTTCGGCGCCGATTGCTTCGGCGTCTCGCGCCGCACGGGCTTGGGTCCGAGTTCCGCCTGATGCAGGAAGATCGCGACGCGATCCGACGGGGTTGCGCCGTGCGACAGCCAATACTTGATCCGTTCGACGTTCAGAACGACGCG
Organism: Alphaproteobacteria bacterium; assembly: GCA_031403455.1. GTDB lineage: Bacteria > Pseudomonadota > Alphaproteobacteria > CACIAM-22H2 > CACIAM-22H2 > CAIOSQ01. The sequence continues at coordinate 6,390 of JANNTF010000706.1, forward strand.
ATTCGCATCGTTCTTCTCGAGCATCGGATTGTACGAGCCGAGACGCTCGATGAAGGCGCCGTCGCGCGGCTTGCGACTGTCGGCGACGACGATCTTGAAGAACGGGCGATGCCGGGTCCCTGCGCGGGACATGCGAAGCTTGAGGGCCATGAGTCGTCGAGTTCCTTCTGCAATGAGATCTATCGTTGGTTTAGCGGCGAAACAGGTTTGTGATGCCCGTCCGCATGACGCCTTTTTGACCGAGTTTGGAGACCTGCTTCATCATCCGGCTCATCTCCATGTACTGCTTCACGAGCCGATTGACGTCCTCGACGCTCGTGCCCGAACCGACGGCGATCCGGCGGCGGCGGCGGGAGTTCAGGAGCTTCACATCGCTGCGCTCGGCCCTAGTCATGGAACCGATGATGGCTTCCTGACGCTTGATCAGCCGGTCGTCGACCTTCGCGCTGTCGAGTTGCGCTTTCACCTTTTGGATGCCCGGCAACATGCCCATCACCCCGCCAAGACCGCCCATCTTGCGCAGCTGCCGGAGTTGACTCGCCATGTCGTCGAGATCGAATTCGCCCTTCTGAACCTTGCGCGCGAGACGCTCGGCCTCTTCCTTCTCGACCGTCTCGGCGGCTTTCTCGACCAGGCCGACGATGTCGCCCATGCCGAGGATGCGGCCGGCAACACGATCTGGATGGAAGACATCGAGGGCGTCGAGCTTCTCGCCCAGCCCGATCAGCTTGATCGGCCGGCCGGTGATCGCACGCATCGAAAGTGCGGCACCGCCGCGTGCGTCGCCGTCGATGCGCGTCAGCACGATGCCCGTGACACCGATCTTCTCGTTGAAGTTCTTCGCGACATTGACCGCGTCCTGGCCGGTCATGGCGTCGACGACCAGCAACGTCTCGGCAGGCTGCGTGGCGTCGCGTATCGCGGCCGCCTCGGCCATCAGCTCCTCGTCGATCGCCAGCCGCCCCGCAGTGTCCAGGAGCACGACGTCGTAGCCCTCGACTCGGCCGAGTTCCATGGCGCGCCGGGCGATCTCGACCGGGCTCTGACCGGCGACGATCGCGAGGGTCGCGACGCTGGTCTGCTCGCCGAGCACGCGGAGCTGCTCCTGGGCGGCCGGGCGCAGCGTGCTCGTGAACGCCATCTACTGCGGCGGCGCCGACGACACCGACGCGGCCGGCTGGCGCGCCCTGGCGCTCGCGGGCAAGGGCCGCTTCGCCTCGATCGACAAGGACCACGGCACCGTGCACGTCGTCACCCCCTTCGACGCCGAGCTCGCA
>JANNTF010000707.1:0-1322 GCA_031403455.1 Alphaproteobacteria bacterium
TTCGGCATGGCGTCATCGGCAGCGATAACACTAACCTGCATTGCGAAGAAGCTGTTGCGGGAGACGTGACTTGAGAGAGTTCCGGTTGCTGTCGACGAGCGGCCTGCTCGGCTACGGATTTCCCGAGGCTTCGCTCGCGGCGGGGCTCGCGCGCAAGCCCGACATGCTGGGCGTCGATGGCGGCAGCACCGATCCCGGCCCGTTCTATCTCGGCTCCGGCAAGTGCTTGAGTTCGCGCATGGCCATGAAGCGCGACATCGACCTGATGCTGCGCGGGGCGCTGGCCCAGGGCATCCCCATGGTCATCGGCAGCTGCGGCGGCGCGGGCGGCGAGCCGCATCTGCAGGCGGTGGTCGAGATCGTGCGCGAGCTGGCGCATGCGCGCAGCCTGCATTTCAAGATGGCGATCATCCATGCCGAGCAGGACAAGTCGGTGCTCAAGACGCGTCTCGCCGCAGGCCGCATCAAGCCGCTGCGCAATGCGCCGCCGATCGACGACGCGGCGATCGATCGCGCGACGCGCATCGTCGGCATGATGGGCGCCGAGCCGTTCATGAAGGCGCTCGATGCCGGCGCGCAGGTGGTGCTCGCCGGGCGCGGCAGCGATCCAGCGCCATGGGCGGGCAGCGCGATGCGCGCGCAACTCCCGCCGGGACCCGCCTGGTATGCCGGCAAGATGCTGGAATGCGGCGCGACCGCGTCGGTGCCCAAGGGCCATGATTGCCTGATCGCGACGGTGCGCGAGGATTCGGTCGAGGTCGAGCCGGTGAATCCGATCCGCCGCTGCACGCCGCTCTCGGTCGCCAATCACAGCCTGCACGAGAACCCGAGCCCGATTCATCACATCGAGCCCGGCGGTATTCTCGACACGAGTGACTGCCGCTTCGACGCCGTGTCCGATCGCGCGGTGCGCATCTCCGGCATGCGCTGGACGCCACAGCCCTACACCGTGAAGCTCGAGGGCGCGGAGCTCGCCGGCTATCGCGCCGGGACGATGTGCGGCACGCGCGATCCGCTGCTGATCAGCATCTTCGACTCCTTCCTTCTCACCGTGCGCGAAGCCGTGCAGGACAAGGTCGCGGCCTTCGGCATCACGCCCGGGCAGTACAAACTCGTGTTTCGCGTCTATGGCCATTCCGGCGTGATGGGCGCGGCCGAGCCGGTGAAGGAGATCCGCTCGCACGAACTGGGCGAAATACCACGGCTCTGCGCAACCACGGTTTCGTCATCCTGCATCAGCAGGAATGCGGCAAAGCCTTCATCGGGATTTGGAACGAACCTGCGAAGCAGCAGGCCCATGGCCTTTTCGCACTCCGTTTGCG
>JANNTF010000708.1:0-2021 GCA_031403455.1 Alphaproteobacteria bacterium
GTCCGGCGCGTGGGACAAACTGCGCACCGATCCGTCGCTGCGCTTCTCGGTCACAGCCGTCGGCTTTTACGGCATGTCGACCTTCGAAGGTCCCGTCATGTCGATCAAGGCGGTGAACGGACTCAGTCACTACACCGACTGGACCATCGGGCACGTGCATTCCGGTGCGCTCGGCTGGGTCGGCTTCATCGTGTTCGGCACGATGTACTACCTTGTCCCCGTGCTGTGGGGGCGCGCGCGCCTCTATTCCACACGCTTGGTGGCGTGGCATTTCTGGATCGCGACGCTCGGCATCGTCCTCTACATCACCGCGATGTGGGTGAGCGGGATCATGCAGGGACTGATGTGGCGCGCCTACGACAGTCTCGGCTTTCTTCAGTATTCCTTCGTCGAGACGGTTGTCGCGATGCGGCCCTTCTACGCGATCCGTGCTCTGGGCGGCCTGCTCTACGTCCTCGGCGCCCTGATCATGAGCTACAACATCTGGCGGACCATCAGAGGCGATGTCGCGGTCGAGAAGATCCGCACGCCTGGTCTGACCACCGCTCGCGCTTGAGGAGGGGACAATGGCGTTTCGTCATGCCGTCATCGAGAAGAATGTCGTTCTACTCGCCGTGCTCACGTTGATCACGATCTCGATTGGCGGGCTGGTCCAGATCATTCCACTTTTCGCGGTGGAGTCGACGATCGAGCGCGTGAAGGGCGTCCGGCCCTATTCACCGCTGGAGCAGCTCGGGCGCAACATCTATGTCCGTGAAGGCTGCTACCTCTGCCACTCGCAACAAATACGAACCTTCAAGGACGAGGTCGAGCGCTACGGGCATTACAGCCTCGCGGCCGAGAGCATGTACGACCACCCGTTCCAATGGGGGTCCAAGCGGACCGGCCCCGATCTGGCGCGCGTCGGCGGCAAATACTCGAATGACTGGCATGTCACGCACCTGATCAATCCGCGCGCGCTGGTACCGGAATCGATCATGCCGGGATACGGGTTCCTCGCGCGCAAGCCGCTCGACTATGCCGACGCGTCCGCACACCTCAAGGCTCTGCGCGCCGTCGGCGTGCCCTATAGCGACGACATGATCGCGAAGGCGCGTGCCGACATCGAGGCGCAGACCAATGCGGACAGCGACCCCGCCGATTTGCACAAGCGCTATCCGAAGGCCGTCGTGGCCAAGTTCAACGGCGAGGCGCGCGAGATCACGGAGATGGATGCGTTGGTCGCCTATCTGCAGATGCTCGGCACGATGGTGCGCTTCAGCGACGTCACCCCCGCCGATCTCAGGCAATAGGAGCCGGACATGGAATTCAACACTTTCTACGAGCTCCTGCGCAGCGGCTGGATCGCAATCGGCATCATCACGTTCCTAGGCATCCTGGCGTGGGCATTCTGGCCCTCGAGCCGGGCCGAGTTCGAGAAACTCGCACGCATCCCTCTGGACGAGCGCTGAGGCTGGAGACAGACATGCCGACCAAGATCGAAAAAGACGACGTCACCGGCCGCGATACGACGGGTCACGTGTGGGATGGAATCAAGGAGCTGAATACGCCCCTGCCGAATTGGTGGGTGATCACGTATTGGGCGACGGTCGTCTGGGCGGTGGGATATCTGATCGTCTACCCATCCTTGCCGGGCATCGGCGGGCTGTTCGGGTACACGAGCCGAACCGATCTCGTTCAGAGCCTTCAGGAGCAGCGTGGGCAACGCGCGGCCCATGTCAGCAAGATCGAGGCGGCGAGCCTCGCCGATATTCGACGCAGCGAGGATCTGCTCAATTTCGCGCTCGCCGGTGGACGCCAGGTCTTCGCCGACAATTGCGTCCCGTGTCACGGCGCGGGCGGTGCTGGCGCGCGCGGCTACCCGAGCCTGGCCGATGACGATTGGCTGTGGGGTGGCACGCTCGATCAGATCCATCAGACCATCCGCTACGGCGTGCGCAATGCGGATGACAAGAGCCGGATCTCGCAGATGCCTCGCTTCGGGGCCGACGGCATTCTAAAGGCGCCGGAGATCGCCGACG